>JADGIS010000062.1 GCA_015233825.1 Erysipelotrichaceae bacterium RD49 | reverse complement strand
AGTTATGTCGAAGCTGGTGTTTGTTTTTGAAAGGTCCATGAAAACAGTATGGTGACGATAGCCAATGGGTCACACCCGTTCCCATCTCGAACACGGAAGTTAAGCCATTGAACGCCGAAAATAGTGTCAAAGCGAAGATAGGACGTTGCCAGACAAAATCTTAAAATCCCGGAAGGATAAAGGAGAAATCCAATATTCTTCCGGGGTTTTTATATTGTTTAGTCAAGTTATATCATTGTATAGACATATAAAATTGAAGAAGAGAAGCCAACTATTTGACTTGTTCTAGCGCCTCCAGGATAGGAGTTGTTCCATCTTTAACCATAATTAGTTTGTGATAGGTGTTTTTCATATCTAATACGTCAGCCAGCACTTTTGCAATATTTGGAATAGAAACTGGGCCTTCATGTTCAGGATTGAGAACAATCTTTCCGGAGCCTGGTTCTTCACGAAGCAGCTCCGCTTGGACAATGGTCCAGTCCAAAGTCGTATTTTTCTCAAGCCAAGAATCGGCAAAGAATTTCGCAATATTGTAATCGGTAATTGTATTGATACCGGGTTCATTCCACTTTTTAGGATCAAGCGCAAACATCGAACTCAGCATGATAAAACGATTGATTTTCAATTTTTCGGCAGCCTTTATCAACTTAACCGCTCCAAAAGAGTCCGTTTGGAACAGGTCTTTGCCACGGGAACCCGCTAAGAAGTAAACTGCGTCGCAGCCCGCAATGACCTTTTCAAGATCTTCAACAGTTGCATGCAGATCCATTTTGACAGGTTTGAGGGACTCGCTTGCTTTTAGGGTTTCAGGATGCCGGCATCCGGCTACAACGGTATTGCCTTTGGCAATTAAATCTTCAATGACATAATGAGCGACACGACCTGAACCGCCCGCGATAAAAATGTTCATAGGCCCTCCTAAGACTTGGTCTTTCTAAAAGTATCGTAAGCAACATCGTTCTTAGCCAATAGCGATTTGATTCAAGGGGGTTCAGATCTAAAAAGGAGAATAGCCGCTTGAAAAGGATTTTTGCATAAAGCCGCCATTGCAAAAGAAAGAGGACCAGCCAGATCAGCAAGATCTTCTAGTCCTCGAAGGAATTTTGAATCGTGTAAAGAAATGCAGGGATCAGGATTCTTCTACCAATTCTGGTTTCTTGGATTCCTGATAGTAGAAGCGAAAGACGATGGCTTGATTATAGTCTCCAAAATGGCGGCCAAAGAGATTAATTCCTCCATAGTGACCATCTTTTGGATAACTACTGATGGTGAAAGTCAGCTGATCTTCATTTACTCGCTGGTCAAGGATATTGGAAAGGGGAATGGTTCCAATCTGCGTGCCGTCGATAAACGTTCCGTCCTCATTGATCAAGAGTGTTTTTAACATGCCATACTCTGTGCCAAGATTCCACCAGGCTGGGGTAAACCGGCCTTTGCGATCGCCAAAGTCTCCTGGACTGGTCCAGGAGCCAAGTGGCTGGCCATCCATCTGGAAGTTAATGTCCGATTTCCAGCTGCCATTAAACCCTGGATGTTCGGAGCAGAGTTCGAGGGTGATCTCAATTTCTTCAATCCGTGAAAGATCAACATCCATTAAAGGGACTGGATAGGTAATATAGCCGGCTGAAAACCAAAGCAGCGAAACTGAGTAGCGATTTACGGCTCTAAAGTAGCGGGGATCATCAATATTGCCAAAGATTTTTTCTTCGGTTGCCAACCCACACGGAGCTTCGATATCAAAGTCCTGGTAGGCGGAAATCGGAACTTCAACTTCTTCAAAGGAGCGGGCTTTTTCGCGATAATTATTGTTGAAAATAACCTGAGCTTCGTTAAGGGCCAGATAACAGAGTTTTTTTAATCCGCGTTTGCCCGGACGTGAATAGCTTTTGACGATTCCTGCTTCTTCAAGCAGCTGGATATGCTTGGTAATCAAGGCAGACGACAGATCCAGTGCCAGGGAAAGTTCTTTAATGGAAGCTTCGTTTTCCTTAAGCAAAGTGATGATATCTAACCTGTTTTTGTTTGCTAGTGCCTGAAAAAAGGGCAGGGCTTGTTCATCGGCTTTAAGATAAGCAATTTCTTTCTTTTCATGGTTCATGTCACACCTCGTTATTTAGATAGTATTTGCTGATCAATTCGAAAACTCGTCAAATCGCTTAAAAAGAGTAAATTTCGCAATAGTAATCCCAAAGTGCTAAACGAATAAATGCTTTACCGAAAGTAATATAAGAATTTCAATTTTAAATAATAAATACAAAATTCATATTTTCACCATATAACAGGTGGTCGGCATCACCTTTGAAAGTGCAAGCTTTTTCGGTAAAAACCGGTTTTTCCCTTGCACTTTATCACTTCAAATATCCTGATTTCAACGATAGATAAAGTCGAAATGATTTGATCAGCAAATGCTAATTAAAACATGATGAAACCAGGCGATATTAGAGAATATATGGCAGAGTTTGGACCAGAACACCTTGCCAATTACATCAACCATTTTTCAGAAGAGGAAAGACTTGGAACGCTGACTGCAGTCTTAGAGATGCTTGACTGGGCCTGGCAGAAAGATGAAGCCTATAAAATGGCTCGTTTTGCGGGCAAGGTACAAGGTTATGACCAGCTTGCGTTTGAAAGAGACTTTCTAAATCCTCAGGCTGCGTCCGATGATGAAATTTCTGTCGATATCCGTTTAGAAGATGTGGCAGCTGATAATCAGGCTGAATCCTCCAAGGGAAACAGAAAATCCGGTCCGAATAAAAAGAGCCTTTTCGATGGCGTATGGAGCCTGAGTATTTTGGCTGCTGCTCACCGGTTTGTAATACTTCTTAGAGAATCACTAAGCTTTGATCAGGACACCATCTTCTTTTATCGAAAGTAACTCCATCTAACATCACTGCTATATCGCGACTATTCCGATATATATAACCATTTGTTTCAATTTTGGGCATCAGCCGAAAACACTTACTATTGAAAATCCCATAGAAAAACTGCCATTCTCCTTTTAAGAGAATGGCAGTTTTGGCAAGCAAAGCGAAATGGCAAGACTTAGAAAGAATGTCAAAGTGTCGGCGTGGTAGCCAATCTTCAGTTCTGTCATGATTTCTCTGAGACTATTAAACATTCCAGAAGGATAAAATCATGAAAAGAACAAAAGAAGATTGGCTTTTTCTTATTAATGACCAGCAGCAGTCTGGCATGACTATGACTGAATATTGCCGGATCAACTCAATTAGTGTCAGTGCTTTCTATTATGCACGCTCTAGATTTGGATTCACCAAGCAGAATGACAATTGTTCAGATGAACAGAATACTATTTGATCGAGCTATTGGGCTGAATTTTGTTGTGCTTCTAACTTTTCGACTTCCGTAAGCCACATATCCCGGCAAGCATCACTGGGCATCCGCCAGTCGCCGCGAGGGGAGAAATTCACAGATCCTACCTTGACTCCATCCGGCATACAGTTTCGCTTGAACTGCTGCGAGAAAAAGCGGGTATAGAAGGTTCGTAAAGCTTTCAAGATTACAGACGAATTGATATTTGAAAAGGCATGGCAGGCCAGATCATAAATTTTCGCCGGTGATTCGTGAAAGCGCAGCATGTGATAGAGGAAGAAGTCATGCAGATCATAGCTGCCCAGCACTTCTTCGGTTTTCTGGGCAATCTTGCCATTTGGATCAGGCGGCAGCAGCTCGGGGGAAACCGGGGTTGCGCAGATATCCATTAAAACATCATATAAAGCCGTATTGCCTTTTTTCCTGGCATCGAGGGCATCGCTTTCCACAATGTAGCGCACGAGGGTTTTCGGTACGGAGACGTTGACGGCATACATCGACATATGATCGCCGTTATAGGTGCACCAGCCCAAAGCCAGTTCACTTAAATCGCCGGTGCCGATGACGATCGCATTTTCTTTATTGGCCACATCCATCAAAATCTGGGTGCGTTCACGGGCTTGGGAGTTTTCATAGGTAATGTCATGAACGGATTCATCCTGGCCGATATCTTTAAAATGCTGGCGCACCGCATCGCCAATCGGGATTTCTTTGGCCGTTACTCCTAAAAGGTCCATCAGCTTTTGCGCATTGGATTTGGTGCGGACAGTCGTGCCAAAGCCAGGCATTGTGATGGCAATAATACCTTTGGGATCCAGATGGAGAATCTGGAACGCTTTAGAGCAGACCAACAGAGCTAATGTAGAATCCAGGCCGCCCGAAATGCCAATGACAACTTTGGAGGCATGGATTTTGGAAAGCCTGGTGGCCAGGCCGCGAGCCTGGATGGCCAGAATGTTCATGCAGCGCTCGGTCCGGCTGGACTCATCCTGCAAAACAAAAGGATATGGATCAACCGGACGATACAAGTCAATAGCAGTCAGGGGTTTCGAACGGAAGGGGATGCGCAGGTAGCCATCTTCCAAAGATTCAAAAGTCGTTTTGTATTTCAAGCGGTCATTGCGCAAAATCTCCAGATCGATCTGGGCGGTTAAATATGGCTTGGGATCGAGCAGGGAAGACTGAGCGAGAATCTTGCCATTTTCAGCGATGATATCCTGGCCGCCAAAAACGAGATCGGAAGAACTTTCATCCGGGCCAGCCGAAGCATAGAGATACGCACAGAAATTCCGAGCTGACTGATCCTGGATGATGGCCTTACGATATTCAGCTTTGGCGATGACTTCATTGGAAGCCGATAAGTTGCAAAGGACATTGGCTCCAGCACTGGCATGATGGCTGCTGACAGGGATAGATACCCAAAGATCCTCACAGATTTCCGCCCCGATGACAGCACCGGTCGTGTAGTCTTCAAACAAAATCTTGTCCGTGACCGGAACAGCTTTATTCATGAAATGAACCTGGGAACGTTCGGGAAGATACAAGGAGGAAGCAAACCAGCGCTGCTCATAGTATTCGTTATAGTTGGGTAAGTAGGTCTTGGCATAGAAGCCTTTTACCTCATTTGCACTTATAAAAGCAGCGGTATTGTAAAGATGGTTGCCCACTTGCAGCGGCAGCCCGACAAAGACCGATAAATAGTCCGGCAGACTGCGGGTTAAATACTCCAGCGCTTCCAAAACCTGATGCTGAAGCAAAGATTCATAAAACAAATCCTGGCAGGTATAGCCGGTTAAAGAAAGCTCTGGCGTAACCACAAGCCGGGTAGTTTTGGGCAATTTGGTACAAAGATCCAGAATGGCTTTGGCATTGGCCATCGGATTGGCAATCTGCACCGGAGGCGTCATGGTGCAGACTTCATAATAAGAGTAAGGATGCATACACTCATTCCTTTCATTAGACGCTGATGATCAAATTCCGCTTGTTATGCTTGGCGGATTTGGAAGCCTGCTGATCGAAAAGACCCACTCGGCCAAGAAACTATAAAAAACAAAAGTGTTCAAAAAGCAGTTCTCCAAAAATCCGGTCTGTTCTTATTCTAACTGAGTTTGGTTTTTTGCAGAGGATGAGTCTTCGATTGCCAGAAATCGAACTTCAAAATTGGAGGTTCAAAGTACAAAAAAGCTTCACCAACAAAATAAAACCCGTCTTGCTGGTGAAGCTGAATTTTGGTAAGCGAGGATGAAAGACAGTCCTCATGTTCAAAAGGCATCTACGGTTTGCCAAAGAGCAGATAGGCTCGAAGCAAAAGCCAGTCCTTTTTGGAAAGCGCATGTTTTTGGGGACTTTTTTTCAAATGCCGAAACTGGGTCCAGCTTTTCTGGTTGACCGTTTTCAGGTAGTCTTCAAAAAAAGTCAGGCGTTCCTGGAAAGTTTGGTTCCAGCCAGGCCAGTTGAGCTGTTTAAGAGCTTGCAGGGCTGACAGCTTATCTTGATAGGGAGCTGTGCGGTAATACGCTTTTAAATATTGATGGAGCCTGGCATTGAGCAGGGCGAAGAAGGAGGTTTCCTTGGATTGGGGCAGCCCAGTGGTATTGGATTGATGGATGCGATAGTCCATCAAGGGTTGATCCAGATAGTACAGGCCCCCTTCTAACGCTGCGATAATGGCTAAAGCCCAATCGTGAGGCAGGGGCAGGTTTGGGGTGGCCAGATAGTGTCTGGCGATATCCTGCCTGACCAGCATGGTACAGCCTTGTCCGATGTTATGGTCGAGAATCCGTTCAAGAGATACAGCATTCATTCCCCCTGGATTTTCCAGAGGAAAGGCAATGAGGTTTTGGTTGGATAAGCCTTTGCGTTGGACCACCGTAAAGGGGGTTCCATCCTGGTCCATAAAGTTAAAAGAGGAAATGACTAACCCGGCTTGGGGATACTTTGCGGCAGCATGAGCCAGCTCTTCGATTTTATTGGGATACCAGCGATCATCCTGGTCGCACAGTAAAAGATAGTCACCTTTGGCTTGTGCCAGCAAGGTTCTGAAATTGGCCGTAAAGCCAAGATTTTCTTCGGGCTTTGTCAGTCGTTGAACGGGAAGATCAGGGTGGGCAGAGATCCACTTGTCGATCAGCTGGACGGTCTGATCGTTCGAGCCATCATCTCGAATGAGCAGTTCATCAAAAGGGTGGGTTTGGGCAGCAATTGAATCCAGCTGCTCTAGAATATAGGACTCACCATTATAGACAGCCAAAATAATGCTGATGGAAGGGGCCATACTTAGTCCTGATCCAATTCCGGATTCACCGGATTGGCATCGGCTTTGATACGCAGCGTTTTATGGTCAATCTGGCGTTTAGTCGTGCCATCACGCAAAATGACTTCAATGCGGTGATTGCCCTCGGTAATCCAGGAAGCATCCACGGTTGTTGTCAAGCCCGTTGTTCCTTCATCAATAAAGCCAGCATAGTCTTCCTGGTAGGCTTTGAAAACATCCGGACGCGCCACGCGGGCGATATTTTCCAGCGGCTTGTCATCAAAGAGGATTTCAACCTGTCCATCCAGTGAGTTGGAAACCGACCAGCCATTGATGACCAAGGGCTGATTGAGCGGCACTGACTGGAAGGGAACCGGGGTATCGATAAAGACGGCACCGCGCGGAAGCGATTCGCTGCTTTCGGCTGCTTGCTTGGCTTCTTCTTTGTTGTCGATGGCCGATTGTTCTAAATACTTGGAGATGACATACGTTGGATCGCCATCGAGGCGCAGTTTGCCTTTATAAATCCAGACTGCTCTTGAACATAAAATTTTGACAACCCCTAAAGAGTGACTGACGATGACAATCGTCTTATCGGAATCACGCAGCTCTTCGAGCTTATCGAAGCACTTATTTTGGAAATGCTGGTCTCCCACAGCCAGAATTTCATCAATCAGCAGAATTTCTGCATCGACATTAATAGCCACCGAGAAAGCCAGGCGCATATACATCCCTGAGGAGTACGTGCGCACAGGTTCGTCAATAAAGGGGCCAAGTTCCGAAAAGGCGATAATATCGTCGATTCGCTTATCAATCTCCTCGCGGTTCAAGCCAAAAATAGCGGCGTTAAAATAGATGTTCTCGCGACCGGTAAAGTCAGGGTGGAATCCAGCCCCCAGTTCAAGCAGGCTGGTCAGCTTGCCATTGGTTTCCACGGTTCCTTTATTGGGATAGAGAATTTTGGTCATGATTTTAAGCAGTGTCGATTTACCCGAACCATTGGTTCCAATCAAAGCGACGGTTTCGCCTTTTTTAATATCGAGTGAGATGTCATCCAAAACGACGTTTTCAACCACTTCACCGCGGCGGCGGGTCAACATTTCTTTGAGGGTTTTCTGTTTATCTTTATAGGTCCGAAACGTCTTGGTCATGTTTCGGATTTCGATGGCATTGCCTTGATCGATCATAGTTTCACCTCATCCTTCCTTTTAGATTGATCTTGGATCTGAATGTTTGAATCCTTCACTTGTGAAGCCAGAATACTGCTTTGGGATCATTTTCTTTGAATCAAACTCTTGTATACCATAAAGGATCAACAGGGTCTGATGCAATGCGTACGGGATTCACTCACCAAATCCGCTGCCCATAAAATTCCAATATAGAAGCAAAGCGCCTGCTTGAACAGGCGCTTCTTATTTGCCATGCAGGCTTATTTGGAAACTTTTTTGACTTCTTTGCGCGGCGGGCGGACGGTACCGGCAGTATAGTAGTCTTCGCCTAAAAAGTCTGGATTGATATAGGGATTGACTTCATCATCTTTGCGAAGCTGATAGGTGATGCTTGTCAAATCATAGTTTGGATTGTAGTAAGGATCTTCGCTGCGCAGCTGGTCCGGCCATAAAGAATACATGCGGCGTACTTCGCTTTCAAAACGCTTTTTCTTTTCCGGGCTGTCTTCATAGCCGCGCGTTTTGGACTCATAGTGATACATCAGTGCAAATGGATTCTGGACAATTTCATAGCCATGGTCGCGGATGCGCAAACAGAAGTCGATATCGTTGTAGGCCACGGCCAGATCTTCGTTAAAGCCGCCGACTTCGTCAAAAACATGCTTGGGAACCATCATGCAGGCTGCTGTGACCGCGCTGACATTGAACAGCGTGCGCATGCGGTAGTTGTCAGAGCCTTCCGGCTGGCCGATCATGCCATGTCCTGCTACACCAGAGTGGCCGATGATGACGCCGTTATGCTGGACGGTGCCGTCTTCAAAGTAGAGCTTAGCGCCCACAGCACCGACATTGGGCAGCATCGCCTGGCCAAGCAGTTCCTCCAAAAGATGTTCATCAACGATTTCGGTATCATTGTTCAAGAACAACAGATAGTCGCCTTTGGCTTCTTTGACACCAAAGTTATTGATGGCCGAATAGTTGAAGGGGTGCTGCCAGGTGATTACGCGCAGGTTTGGATATTTGGCCTGCAGGTCTTTGTAGCCTTCAAAGGTTTTGGCTTCTGTCGAATTGTTTTCGACAATAATTACCTCAAAGTTGCGGTATTTGGACAGTTCCATCAAAGGCTCAACAGCAATCCGCAGATCGTCAATGTGATCTTTGCTGGGGATAATGATGGAGACTAAGGGGTTGCCTGGAGTTGGATAGCGCAGGTGATATTGGCCAGGAGTGGAATTACGCATCAGACCGACGTCTAAGCCATTGCGTCTTGCCCAAGCGCGCAGCGCCCGTTCACCGGCGGTGTACGCCCATTTTTTAGCTCCGGCATTGAGTGCAGTCGATCCTTCACACATCCGCCAATGGTAAAGCACCTTTGGAATGTGCTTGATATTTTCAGGTTTGCAGACATCCATCAGGCGTAAAACCAGGTCGTAGTCCTGCGCACCATCGTATTTGGATTGTAAAGCACCACCAATTTTATCCCAGACATCTCTGCGGATAGCCAGGAAATGGCAGATGTAGTTGGTTGAACGAAGCAGAGCAGGGGAGAAGTCAGGCTTGAAGTTGGGGCCGACATATTTGCCCGAAGCGTCTTCATATTTATCTTCATCCGTATAGACGAAGTCATAGTCTTTTTCATTGACGGCCTGGACAACTTCAAACAGGCAATCCGGCTCTAAAAAGTCATCGTGGTCATACAAGGCAATCATGTCACCGGTCGCTAAATCAGCGGCTGCATTCATATTGCCGGAAATTCCCAGGTTCTTTTCCAGGCGGCACCAGGAAATCTTGGGATCCGGGTGTTCCTTGAGCCAGGTTTCAACTTTATCATTGGTTGACCCATCCGCAATGCAAAGCTGCCAGTTGGGGTAAGTCTGCTCGCGCACGGAATCAATCATCTTTTCCAGCAAATCAATCGGGGTATTGTAAGCGGCCACAATCAGGGAAATCTTTGGATTCTTTTCAAACTTGGTCTGGCGCTGCTTTGCGAGAACTTCTTCAGGGGTGCGGTGTTTGCGGAAGTACTCGTTGTACAAATCATTAAAAGACGGCTCATGATGCGAGAGCTTAAACATCGCTCTGGAAAGCTTTGGCGATTTGACCATATTGGCCGTACGGGCAACAACTTTGGAGACAAAAGGACCGACACCGTTGGTTTTTAAATAGCTGATCCCCCGGCCGACTTTGCCATCTAACATTGTGTTGAAACTGTTGTTCTTTTTGAGCGGGATGGTCCATTCCTGCTTGCCGTTGGTTACGCGCAAAGAAATTGGCTTGGGAAATTTGTGCGAATCCCGAACGGAGATCGCAAAGCCGACAACCCGCTCCTTTAAACCAAAGTAAGAGCGGACAACGTCTAAACGGGTCGTATAGTCCGTTTTCACCCGTGAAACCTTGCCATTGGCATCAACGATCGAAACATAGAGTTCATCGTTATCATTGAAGCCGATCAGCCAGCCACCAATGGAAATAATGTCATTTAAATCGTAATAAAAATCGACATGTGCGATCAAGCCAGTATCATTGGTCAGCTCGGCTAAAGATTCTTTGTTGAAAGTCTTGGGAGATCTGCCATGGTAAGCCAGGCTCAGACTTTCAAGATTGCTTGCAGGCAGTTCAGCACGCAGAATAAAGCCGGTGTACTTCTGATTGGGAACCTGTTTAGCTAAGCTGCTTCCTCTTGGGGCTGAAAGATGGCGGACACGATAATCAACGGGGCTGCCATTGATGGTCAGATCAAATTCGTTTCCCTGATAGTCAGCTGTATCGACAGCGGTACCGCGGGCGATGATGACATCTGTACCATCTTTGCGTTTGAGCACATCGAGCTTTTCAATTGTAAAAGAGTAAAATTCATTGCTCATTAATTGCATTCTCCTCAATATATTATGAAAAGACAGAAGCAGAGTCTGTCTTGAAAAAGGCATAGAAATTCCAATGCCCGAAAGAGCATTGGAATTTGGTGATTTGCAACTCTTGTAATTTGTGTAATTTGAATCAACGCTCTGAACTATAGTTCTTCCGCAAAACCTTTCTGGAGTTTGTTAAATACCCATGTGCCAAACATTGTCAATACAATTCCCAGCAGCAAAACCGCTAACAACGACTTCCATCCCGGCGCCATGCCGTCCATTAAAATCGCGCGATACGCATAAACGAGCATCGTCATCGGGTTATAGCGGACCAGCTGGTAAAGAATGCTGGTGGAAGGGAAAATACTGAGGGCATAAACGATCGGGGTGCCGTAGAAAAGCAGGTTCAAAAAGAATTGAACCAGGTTTTCAACGTCCTGAACATATACATTGACAGCACTCAAAATCAGACCGATGCCATAAATAAAAATGGCTTCGATCAGCGCAATCACCGGAAACCATAAAACGTTCCAGGTGAGTTGAATGCCAAAAACGATGCAGAAGATTAACATGATCGGCAGCGCAATAAAAAAGTTCACCAGCCCGGAAAGAACTTGCGATAAAACGAGGATCTTACGCGGGAAGTAGACCTTTTTGACAACACCGGCGTTTCCCTTGATGCATCCGGTGGTACCGACCACACTTCCCATAAAAAAGTTCCAGGGAAACATGCCAGTGATCAGATACACCAGAAAGTTGGGCATGCCGCCAGCCATCAAGTATGGGAAAACGAGGTAGTAAACGAATACCTGAAGCAGAGGGTTGATGAATGTCCAGAGCATACCGAGAAACGATCCTTTGTATCGTCCACGGATATCCTTTTTAACATTGGTTTTCAAGAGTTCGCGATATTCATAGAATTCGCGAAGGGTTTGCATTTCGGTCCTCCTTCGTTTGAAACAAACAGGTCTCAGCCAAGGGCCTGACCTGTCAAATGACATTATAAACGAATTCGAGGACAATATCCAAATTGGCTCAAAATCTACGTTACCTAAAGTAATATTAGATACAACATAGTTCTTGGTGGATAGAAGTGGATATCAGTTTTAAAAATGTAAAGCCTTTTAGGGCCTTGCAAGTTGACAGGAATATGTGATCTGATCAAATGAAAAACAAAAGAACGCTTATTCAAGCGCTCTTTTCAAATTTCGATTGATCCCAATAAAGTTCAAGCAGGATTCTGGCTCAAAGAAAAGGATCAGCGGCAAAGCATTACCTTGGCGCAAAAGACTCCATCCTGATAGGAAAAGCTGCAAGTGCCGCCAGACTTTTGAGCAATATGCCGGATGGACTGCAGGCCAACCCCTGCCGCCTGGCGCTTGGAGGATTGAAAAATACCATCCTTTTCGCATATTTTTTGATCGTAGGTATTTTCAATCTGAATGAGCACCAGGCTGCCACGGACAAAGGCGCTGATCTGAATGCGGCGGCGGTTTGGTGCGGTAGCCAGGCTGGCTTCAAGGGCATTTTCAAGCAGATTGGAAAGGACCAGACAAAGATCGACTTCATCGACCGGAAGGGTTTGGGGCAGATCCATCTGGATGAAATAGGGGATGTTTTCTTGTTTAAACCACGCACAATAGTATCCAGTCACACTGTCCGCCGCCCAGTTTTCGCAAAAGTGCATCTCCAGACTGGGAATACGGGAGACCGCATTGGATAAGTAGGCTTCAAGTTCCTTTAAATCCCCGCTTTCGACCAGTGCTGAAATCTGATTGAGCTGATGACGCAGATCGTGCCGCGCTTGTCTGGCTTCTTCGATGGAAGCCTGCAAGGCTTCGTACCGTTCGTGCTGCATCAACAGCAGCTGGTTTTCCTGCCGAAGGCGGGCGTTTCTATTTAAACTGTTTGCCATCATCAAAAACACCGCATAAAACCAAAGCAGTAAAACAAGCAAGGTCAGACTCAAAACGAAATATCCTGGCAGAACCCGGTTGGTATAAAGCGTATTGGAGTACCTGGGAATCATAAATAAATTCAGTCCAATAAAGATCAAGGGCAGCACCCAGAACGAGTACCAGGTTTGGGCAAAGTTGTCATCATCGACCATAGAGCGGACTTGATGGGCAGCTGGATAAGAGCACGCCAGTGCTAATGCCCAGCACAATGCGTTGTAACAAAGAGCTGCTGGCAGACTGAACCATAAATCACTGTACGCGGCAGGATGATGGATTAATACAACTGCATTCACTGCTCGAGCCAGACTGTTGATGCAGGTAAATACAGCGATAATGGACAAAGCAATCGTAGACGATTTCCAAAGGGAAATCTGAAGGGTATGAATATAGATCGCAAATGCCGCAAGCAGCAAAGCGCCAAGCATCCAGGCCGTAGAAATTTTCCAGATCGAGCAAAGGATTCCTGCTCCAGTACACAGAAGCACCAGAAGCAAAATCGTCCTGAAGACCACCTTGCCAAAGGGCTGCTTTAAGCTGGACCTGACAGGGAAGTAGGCAGTCAGCAGGCCGGGAATGACCACGCTCAACTCCAAGATTGGGCGCAGCATCTCAGCCATGAAAGCGACTTCCTTCCAGCAGGTATTCCATAAAGGCCTGTTTGGCCCTTTTAAGAAGATCTTTGCTGATGAAAACGTGATTTCCATCATCCATGCAGAAGGCTGCTTCTTCAATATCCAAAACATGGCTTAAATTCACGATCGTTCCTCTTCCACAGACAAAAAAGCGGGGATCCTTTTTGAGCGGCTCAATGAAGGTACGAAAACTCTGGCGAGTAGCCAGTGTCTTTTGGATCGTCGTATGAACATAGATCAAATGAGCAAAGTGTTCGGCAAAGACGATATCGGAATAGCGCACTCGAATCTGGCTGCCGCCAGCTTTAAGCTGCAGACAAGGATCCGTCTGTCCTGCGTGATCCAGCAGTTCTTCGATCAGTTGTGTCATATCCGTTTTGGCAAAAGGTTTGACCAGATAATGAAAAGCCCGGACTTGAAAGCCTTCCAGAGCATGGTCGGTAGAAGTTGTCACAAAGACGATCAGGCAGTTCCGATCTGTCTGGCGCAGCGTTCTCGCGGCTTCCATTCCCCCAAGACCTTCCATATAGATATCTAAAAAAGCGATGGTAAAAGGGTTGCTTTGGGCGGCCTGCAAAAAGCTTTCTGCCCGGTCAAATTCGAAAAGATCCGCCCGGATATCTCTTTGGAAAAACTGTTCTTGCAGCTGCTGCCTGATCAGGGCCCGGTCTTTGGCTTGATCGTCGACAATCGCAATTCGCATCGCATCCTCTCCTTTCATTTTCACCAAAATTTAAATCTAATGTGATTATATCCTAAAGTGGTAAGTGCCAAGACCAGATTTGGAGCAATTCGTGTCAGAATTGGACCTTTCGTGCCACATAGCTTGCAGGAAGCTGGCGGCTTTTCTTAATATTGGGCAAAATCAACACTTCTGCCTGCGCTTCTATTGGCCAGACAGCTTTGAGTGCTGGAGAAAGAAACATCCAGCCCGGAAAAATTCTGACTGTCAAGAAGCACTCACTGACCCCATGGCAAGCCACGGGGGTTGAAAGACACCCCGTTGTTTGGCAGGACAGCTTTAGCTGTCGTCAGTGAGTAGCCCTGGTGAATATTGTCCTCGGACAATACGAACTCCGTTGTTGATGTCATCACACCTTAGGATATCGT
>JADGIS010000061.1 GCA_015233825.1 Erysipelotrichaceae bacterium RD49 | reverse complement strand
GATCAAGACTGTAAGGCGACAGGCTTTTGGCTATCATGACGATGGATATTTTTTCCTGAAGATCATCGATGCGTCATACAATACGACAGTCAAGAATCCCAAATCCCACCGGATTTTTCAGTGAGCCGAAAAAACCATCGAATTCTTACTTTTCTTCACCAATTCCAAGTCATTTCGAAAAAAAGAAGCAGGAATTTTTCCACTGACATCGATCGTGTCAAAACAAGCCTTAGACTGAAAACCAGGAGGCTGGTCCTAACGATGCACAGGTTTCTGCTTGCCGCGTTTTTCTAAAAGCCAGGTTTCAGGATGATCCGGCACCTGCACGTTGTCATGCAGGGCTTGTTCTAAAAGCAAGGGCAGTTCATAGCAGTTTGCTAAGCCGCCAGTCAGAAGAATGGGCTGGCTTAAAACCTGCTCCATCACTTCGGGACCCTTGCGGCAGACAAAGGTCGAAGCCGCCAGAGCGATTTGCTTGAGCAGCGGCTGGACGCAGCTCCATAAATCGGCCGCCCGAAAGCGGACCTGCTCATATTCATTGTGCTGGTTCAGCCCGGTTACCGTAAGAACCGGATTGCGGCCTTCTTTGAGGGCGTTGGAGATTGTTTCTTTGAGCGCACAAGCATCTTCCATGGAGATTAGGATTTGAAACACTTTGGTAATCGCTTTACAGATCGCTTCGTCGATTTTAAGACCGGCTAACGGGATAGCCTGGTAGTCGAGAATCTGCCGATCGGCAAAGCTGACAAAATGGATCTGCGAAGCCCCGGCATGAATTTGAAATGAGGGGGTTTCGCTGGTGGGTTCAAAAGCCGGCACAAGGCTGACTTTGGACAGATGGAATGGGCGCATGAGCAGCTGCCATTCTTTCAGGCGCTCTTCGCTTTGATCGCCATAGCTCAAAATCCCGGCCTTTGGCACCAGCAGATAGCGGTCCATCGGCGCCTGGTTAAACAGCTCTTTGAGCAATGGCACAGGATCCGCTTTGATTTTCTCTTGGTTAAAGGGATAGATCAGCCGGTCATCCCCGGTCCAAAACTGCTCGAGGGCTTTATCGCCGACCGTCTGCGAATCTTTGGCCAGCCTGCAGGCGCGCACGGAAACAATCGATCTGGTTTTGGGATCATACATCCGGGTCATATGGCTGCCCGGATCAATCAGATAGCTGCTTTCAAACATAAGCCCTCTCCCTTCAGACTTGAAACGATGCCAGCCTCCTGGCTAAAAGCCGCGGCGTATAGTCAGGGTCATCACCGCTTCGGTGCACATCCAGGCCAGGGACATTGAGAGCATGAACACCAGAAGATTGACTTTGGCCATATTGTAGATCTTGCAGAACTTCGCAAAATCAACGCAGGTTAAGGCATAAAAGGCACAGATGAAAAAAGCGGCGTAAATGACGATATATAAAATCCAGTCTATAGAGATCATAAGCCGATTTTTCCTTTCCATACAAATGGATATTTCTGTTTGAGGATTTCGACTGCATCTTCCAGGACTTCATCGTCGACCGAAAAGCCCATCAGGCAGCTGCCTGAGCCAGTCATCATGACCCGGACCAGCCCGGCATCCTGCATGTCTTCTTTGATTTGGGCCAGCTCATCGATGGTGGCAAAAGCCTGTGGCTCAAAGGCATTGGTCATTGTCTGGTAAAGCAGCCCGATATCCCGCTTGCGCACTGCATCCTGGACAATGTCAATATCCAAAGGCCTTGGTTCGCTGGCATCAAAGTTGGCAAAAGCCTGGGCCGTTGAAATTTTCTGCGTGCCTTGAACCAGCACCACTGGAATCGACCAGTCAACCTCTAAATCCGTTACCCGCTCCCCGGCGCCTTGCACCCGCACAAAGCCTTTATGCAGGCAGCAGGGGACATCAGCCCCGATTTGAAAGCCGATTTCTTCGAGCTGGGGAAGGGAAAGCTGCAAATCTTCCAGCTCATCCAGTGCCCAAAGCAAAGCGGCCGCGTCTGCCGAGCCGCCGCCAAGACCGGCTTTTTCGGGAATGGCTTTGGTCAGGTGAATGGTATAATGCTTTTTTAAACCATGCTGGCGTAAAAGGTTAAGTGTTTTGGAAATTGTATTGGAATCTGGAAGCTGCTGGTTGCGGCAGAAGATTTCGTCGCGGCCTTTGTCATTGGCTTCCAGTTCGATTTCATCGCAAAGATTGACAGGTGCGTTGACCATATCCATGTCATGCTTGCCATCCTCGCGCACCCCTAAAATATCGAGGGCAAGGTTGACTTTGCCATGTGCTTTAATTTTCATCTTCGTCCTCCTTGTCCAGGTTTAGTTTTGTGTAGCTTTCATAAAGCCGCAAAAAGTCCCTGACTTCCAGCTGCTGGGCGCGGGTAGCCGGCTCAATGCCAGCCTGGGCCAGCAAAGCCAAAGCCTTTTCTTTGCCATCAAGCCAGGTTTGCAGGTTGTTGAGCAGCGTTTTGCGCCGCTGCACAAAGCAGGCTTTGACCAAAGCGACAAACTGCGATTCGTTGATTTTGGGCTGGTCCTGGCGGAAGGTAAACTGGAGCACCGTGCTGCCGACATTGGGCGAAGGCCAGAAGACATTGCGGTTGACATCCATAATCCGTTTGAGATGGCAGCGGTATTGGGTGATGACCGACAGGGCGTTATATTCCTTGCTGCCGACTTTGGCCATAAAGCGGTCGGCCACTTCTTTTTGCATCATCACCGTAATGGCTGCAATCGGCTCATTGGCTTCAAATAACTTGAAAAGAATTGGTGTCGTAATGTAGTAGGGCAGGTTGGAAGCAAAATAAACGGGGGTATTGGTTTTTGCAAAGGGCTCAAGCAGGGCATCGACATCCACATCGAGAAAGTCTTGTTGAACGATTTCAAGATGATCGCTGGCGATTTCTTTTTCCAGGATCGGCGGAAAGCGGGGATCAATCTCAAAGGCGATCACCCGTTTGGCATACTCGCATAAAAACTGCGTCAAAGCACCGATGCCAGGACCGATTTCAATGACGACGCCATCGGGATTTAAAACCGCTGCTTTGGCGATTTTGTCGACGACACCGGCTTCGACGATGAAGTTCTGGCCAAAGCTTTTCTTGGTAGATGCGTTCCAGCTCTCCTGAATCTGCCGGGTCCGCTTTTTAGAAGCAATTGGATTTTCAATCATAAAATTTCCTCGATCGCATTCCGTGTAATGCCTAGCTGGTTGAGCCGCTTAAAACAGGTTTTGGCGTTGCATTTGCCAATATGAAACGCATCGCTGACCCGCTTGCGCCTGGCCGCATCGCCAATCAGACCCAATTCAATAAATTCATCCCAGCCAAGAGAATTCCTGGCTGTATCAAAGCTCACCACGTGGCGCAGGCTTTCTTCCAGGTCGGCTTTGGCAGCGTGCTCCACCCCCACTTTCTTATCCGTATGCGCAACGGACTGGTCAATAAAAGCATGCTTGACGCCAGGAACATGGCGCTCAATCACGGTGCGGATATGGTTGCCGGCTTTGTCCGGATCGGTAAAGACGATCACGCCGCGGCTCTTCTGGGCGGCTGCGATGCGCTCGAGCGTTTCGGCAGAGACATGGTCGCCGCCGGTTTCAATCGTATCGCAGTCAAAAAAGCGCTTGAGCGTATGGGTATCATTGTGGCCTTCGACCACGATCATTTCATGAATATGCATTACTGCTCACCATCCTTATAGGTAAACCCGGCGCCGCGGACTTCGTGAACGTTGTTGGCAATGAGAAAAGCTTTGGGGTCAATCAGGCCGATCTCATGCTGGATTCTGGCATACTGGCGGTTTTCGATGACACACATCAGCACCGGCCGGCTTTGCTTGGACCAGGCTCCTTCGCCTTGCAAAATCGTGACGCCGCGGGAAATGTCCGTTAATAAATAGTCTTCAATTTCCTGGTACTTTTCGGAGATGATCATGACGTTCATCGCCGATTCGGTTCCCAGAGTCTGGATGCGGTTGATCATGAAGCTTGAAGCCATCACGGCAATCAAACCCGTCAGTACCGCATTGAGGCCAAAGATGGCAAGCCCTGCAAGAATGGTCAGAGAATCAACGATCATGACACTCTGGCCGGTTGGAATATGAAGATACTTATGGATGATCAAAGCCGGGATGTCCATTCCGCCCGTACTCGCATTGACGCGAAAGACCAGTCCCAGTCCAACCCCGATAATGATGCCGGAGTAGAAGGCGGAAAGAAGCGGATCCACTTTGGTAAAGGGAACTGTATCCAAGGTGGAAAGAAGCGAAACAAATACCGGATACAAAAAAGTCGAAACCACAACGGTCGAGGCAAATTTTTTGCCCAGAAAGACTGCGCCTAAAATAAACAGCCCAATGTTGGTGGCATAAATCGTCAAAATCTCGTTCCACCCAAACAGGCCGTTTAAAATAATGGCTACCGTCGTGACGCCGCCAGAAAGAATATTTTCTGGCAGAATGAAGAATACGGTTCCGACAGCAACTAAAAAGTTGCCCAAAATAATCGAAAGCCATGTATTCCAGCTGCTTTTTTTCGTTACCATCTGCATGACAATCACCTCACAATTATACCATGCGCCAAGAAGGGACAATTTTCCCCTGGTCTGCTCCAGGACAGAACCATCTCGGCCTGGTTAAATTTTTAATTGATAACACGGTCAACTTTAAAAAGATTAGAAAGGAAGTTTGAAGTTCCATGAAGATTGAAGACAATACAATTCTCATTGCGCCTTCTGCTTTGCATCTGCGCTTATACGAAGAGATTTTTAAGCAAAAAGGCAGCTGCCTGAACATTTCGGTGCTCTCTTTGGAAGCCTATCTCAACCGCAAGCTCTATAAACCGAAACCGTCTACGGCCAGCCTGCTCTATGACTATGCCGCAGCACTCGAAACGCTTTCGCCATCAAACATGTTTTATGGCTCGCGCAAGGATTATGACTTTTTAAAGGCCTGCCAGGACTTTATGACACTGGTCAAGCTGTATGGAATCGTTGATTTTCCTCAAAATGACGCCAGACAGAAAGATCTCTATGAAATCATTACCCGGCTGATGCCCATCGAACTCTGGGTTCAGGAAGCCAAAGACCTGCCTTTTGAAGATGCCAGCTCCCTGCGCATTCTGAATACGGAAACCAATCCGCTTTCCCAATACTGGGTGAAACTGCTTCAAGCCAAAGGAGCCAGGACGCTTGGTGAGCCTGGCCACCAGCATTTCTATTATTGGGCTGCTTCCAATCCGCGCAAGGAAATGGAAGTCTGTGCAGATGCAATTGTAGCGAACAATCTGCCGGCGGATTCTGTTTTTATCGCCCTGGCCAATGAAGAGGAAAAATATGCCCTGGCCCAGGCTTTGGAGTCGCGCCAGATTCCATATACCTTCGTTAACCAATATACCGACTCGCGGGTGCTTGACTGCTGGAAAAGCGCTTTGAAATATCTGGCCGACCCGAATGATCAAACCCGTATGGAACTGCTCAAGACCTTCTTTCCAGTCAGCGGCTATCATTTGCGCCGCTACTTAGATCTGTTTCCAGGCGGCACAAGCAATCTTTCTGAGATTGCCTATGTGGAAAATCCGCTCATTTCCGCCCAGGATTATGCTGACTTGCAGGCCCTTGAAGTTCAATGCACCCCCTGGCGCATCAAACTCAAAGAAATCGAAACGTGGGACTTGAATTCAATCAATGCCATTGGCCAGTTGATTATGGACCAGTTTCCCGACCCTGCCGACGATGATGTCCGGATTTTTTCCGGCGTGCTCGATGGCTGGAACCAGATCAAGGACCGTGTGAAAACCCGCGAAGATCTGGATCTGTTTTTGCGCTCTCTGGATGCCCTGCATCCTTCCAGTGCCCTGCCTGAGATGAAAGGGGTGCTGATCGGAAACCGCGAACAGGTTTCCGGCTTGTTTGAAAATGTCTTCTATATCGGCGCCAATGCAGCCAGCTTTCCCGGAACGAGTGCCGCCCACGGCATTTTTGGCGAAGACTATTTAGAGGCTTTGAATTTTCCCTCGCTGGAAAACCGCATGCAGGAAAAACTTGAACAGCTCAAAAGCGTGTTTATGGAGCCCAAGAACGTCTATTTCCTTACCCCTCAATCCGATTATGAAGGAAAAAGTGTGGAAGACAGCCACGAGCTGAACACCTGGCTGGAAGTTTTCCCCCAGTTTAAAGTCAGCGCGGAATCGAGCATCAATATCAAGCCCTCTTTTCAGCTGGAGACCATGCAATCGCAGACCTTGTTCGAACGCCCCGATCAACCCTTAACCACGGGCGTGCGGCAGCTGCAAGCGTATGAGGACTGCCCGCTCAAAAACCTGCTTCAGTTTGGATTGTCGCTGCGCAAGCCCATTGCGGCCAAAGACATTATCCGCCTCCATACAGGGGATCTCCTTCCGCTTTTGATGAGCGATGGCTATCACGCGTTTAACAAACCATTTTACCAGCTTTCTATTTCAGAAATTGAACGGCTGATCAACCGGCAGTTTGAATTTGCCCGTACGATTTTTCCTGACCGCCGGCGTGAAATTGATACCCTGGCAGCCAGAACCGCCGGCCAGGTGATGTGGTTATTTGACAATCTTGCCCCGCTGGCCACGGAATTAAACCTTGATTTTGTCAAAGCGGATTATCACATGGAAACAAAAGCCGAAGCCCAGGGAATTGAAATGCAGATCGAAGGCAATTTTACCTCCAATTCTGCAAGCCACGCTGCCTTTAACCTGTATGCCAGAACGCCCGGCGGAATTTCGATGCTCGATCAGCCAAGTGCTACCCTCGATCTGCGCCTCCAGCCTAAAGCGCAAAACCGGGCGGCCTTTTCGCTGAGCTATAACCAGGGCAAGTCGGCGACTATGATGCCCATCGGCCAGCAGGCCGCCGCCAAAGCAGGCAGGCAGGAGTATTTGAAAAAAGCGGTTGTCGCGCAAAACCTCGATGCTGACCAGCTGACCAGCGAACTGGGAGGGGCGCTTGGCAAAGTGCCGACGTATCAAGCCAGAGAAGAAAAGGTTTTAAAGCAGGCGGACCAGTTTGCCAAAAGCCTGAAAGCCAACGAATTTATTCCGCTTCATGCCAAGAGTGCCTGCCAGTATTGCGCCTACAAGGCGATCTGCCGCAACGCGGCTATTGAAAGAGGTGAGTAAAGATGACTGCCGTCTTTGAAAGTACAGGATCGGTCCAGATCCCAGAATCCAAGCCGGGTTTGGCAGCCACTCCCGCGCCGGTCTTAAAGTTTTCGCCTGCCCAGCAGGCCGTCATTGACTCCCGCCATAAAAACCTGCTGGTCAGTGCCTCGGCTGGTGCTGGCAAGACGGCCGTTTTGGTAGAGCGCTTGTGCCAGCTGGTTATTGAGGACCATATTCCGATCAGCGCGATTTTGGCCATGACCTTTACCGAAGATGCCGCCCGCGAGATGAAAACGCGCCTGAAAACCCGCCTGATGCAGCAAAGCGAGGATCCATGGATTGATCTGCAGATCTCGCAGCTGGAAACGGCTTCGATCAGCACCATTCACAGCTTCTGCCTGGATGTGGTTGGCCGCTATTACTATCTGGCCGGTCTTTCCTATTCCACGGCCAGCCATGTCGATACCGGCTTAGCAGATGAGCAGGCTTTGGCCCAGGCCATCCAGGAAGGAATTGCGGCTCTCGATCCAAGAAAGGGTGCCGATCTTGGCATTTACCTGGAAGCCTACTCCAAAAGCGAAAAGGATCTGCAGGAGATGCTGCTGAAGTTTTTGGAGCTGGCCCGCTCCAAGCCGGATTGGAAAGCGTGGATTCAATCCTGTGCGGCTTCCAGCACGCAGATTGCGCCCCTTTTTTACGACTGGTATTTGATCCGGGTTCAATCCTTGATCGATATTTTTGAAGAAGTATATGAAAAAGTTGAGGCAATGGAATTTACCCAGCAAAAAAAGAAGGCTGAATATCTGACCTTGTTTTCCGGCAAGATCCATAAGCTGGAACATTGCCGCAAAGAACTGGAAGACCAGAACTATGTCGGTTTTGCCCATGCGTTTACGGAGTATATCGAAAACACCGGCAAATTTACGCCGACGATCAACAAACAGCCTTTTAAGGAGATCCAGCAGGACTCCAGAGCTCTCGAGGGCCAGATTGCTGAAAACCTGTTTCGTCCGGACCAGTTTGAACAGGCCAATGAAAGCATCCGGTCGATTCAAAAGACATTTACCGATCTGGCCATCGACGTGCAGGAGCGCTTTTTAGCCTTAAAAAAAGAAGCCGGCTTCATCGACTTCTCGGATATGGAGCAATACGCCTGGCAGATTTTGCAGCACCAGACGGCTGCCGATGAACTGCGCCAGAAATACCAGGTCATTCTGATCGACGAATACCAGGATACCAACGATCTGCAGGAATCGATCATTCAAGCGATTGCCCGTCCCAACAACGTCTTTCGCGTCGGTGACATCAAGCAATCCATCTACCGCTTCAGGCAGGCACGCCCCGAATTGATGAAACATCACCTGGAACAGGCCGGCCCCTTTGATGAAGTCATCGCCATGCAGGAAAACTACCGCTCGACCAAAACGCTGATCGATTTTAACAATCTGTTTTTTAAGCAGCTGATGAACATTGAGGGCCTGCCCTCTCAGTTTTCAGCGATCGACTTTGCCAGGCCGGGAACACCTGCTCAAAGTGAAGGAAACCAGGCTTTGGTCCGCTTTTTGTTTACCGAGTATGGATCCTGGAAAGATCCAGGCACCAATAAAACCGATGCTCGCAAAGCCAAAACGATCCACCATAAGCATCGCTATGACCTGATCGCCCATGATATCGAAGAAAAAATGGCTTCGGGCAAGTACCAGCTTCGTGATTTTGCCATTCTGACCCGGTCGTCCACCCCGCATGAAGACCTCAAAAGCGCGCTGGACAGCTGGGGAATCCGCTCGCTTCATCATCTGCGCAAGGGGTTCTACACCAATAAAGCCATCCAGATTATTTTGTCAGCCATGCGCATGATCCAGGATCCGCGCAATGACATTGCCTTGATGGCTGCCCTTTGTTCACCACTGACAGGCATTGAGCAGCAGGAAGTGCTGCCGCTTTTGGCCAACCGGGAGAAAAGCGAGAGTGTTTACCAGACCCTGCGAAACTCCCCGCAAGGCTATCAGCTGCTCAAGCTGGTGCGGGACTTAAAGGATTTAAAGGAAAAGCCATTACCGGAAATGGTCATCAGCCTGTATGGCTACAACCAGTTTTATCAGCAGCATACGACATCGCAGGACAAGACCAATCTGGACCTGCTTTTGCAAAAAGCAGTGGAGGCAAACGGCCTGCTGGATCTGGACGGCTTTTTAGAATCCGCAACGCTGGAAGAAAACCTGGACAAGACCAGTGAAGCCATTCCGTTTGGCCGGGAGGAAGATGCGGTGCGCATTTCCACCATTCATGCTTCCAAAGGCCTGCAGTACAAAGTGGTCTATCTGCTTTGTGATCAGACAAACCGGGATATGGAGAAGGGCAATCCCATTGCCTTTGACCCTGATCTTGGCTTGAGCTTTGAAGGACTGGACGTTCAAAACCACCTGAAGCTCCAAAGTGCACCCGGGCTGGCTTTAGAACATAAGCGTTTTTTAGAAGATATCCAGGAAAAGATGCGGCTGCTTTATGTGGCTTGCACCAGAGCGGAAAAAGAACTGGTGTTTGTCGACAGCTTGAAAAGTGAAAATATGTATGATGGTCCCTTAAATATCCATGCTCTGACCTCAAGCAAAGGGTTTACCAGCTGGTTTTTCAAAACCTTCCATACTGATTTAAGCCATGCTGTCCAGTTCGAACTGGTCAGCGATCTGTATCAGCGGCCAAACAAATCCGTCAGCTCGAAAAACCACCGGGTCCGCTTGCAGCCCTATAAACAGCCGGTTTCCGTCATCAGTTCGCAGACGGCCAGCGAATCGAAAAAAAGCGCCAGCTGGAAAAGCGTGCGCAAAAATATGCAAAGCAGTTCTTTAGAAGCAAGAGCGCGCGGCACATTGATTCATGAGATTGCCGGCTCCATTGCTTACCCTTACCAGCGAAAAGACATTGAAGCCTTTGCCAGAAAAGCCGGCACGATTCTGGATGAAGAAGGCATTGACCAGATTCTGGCCTTGAATGACAATGTCCAATACCAGAAGTGGATGGCGATGCCCCATACCTTCGAGTGCCCGTATTGTGCAAAGCAGGACAATGCCTACGTCCATGGCTTTATGGACCTGGTGGTGGATCTGCCAAAAGAGAGCATCATCGTCGACTTTAAGTCTGACAATGTGTTCGACGAACACACATTATTAGAAAAATATCGCGCGCAGTTAGAAACGTATCGGCGAGCGATGGAGCAGATTCGGCCTGATCAAAAAATCAGTGCATGGATCTACTCTTTCACACTTAAAAAGATGATTGAAGTGTGTTAATAGGATTGTTTAGCGGTTGAATGAAAGCGCCTTGAAATCGGCCTGAACTATGGATTTTTTTGTGAAAACGGCGTAAAAAGCCCGAAAAGCAGACATTTTCGTACCGTCTTTCAAACATAATTTTCACAAATTGATTTTGGAATATTTCCTCCTTTATACTTGAAACTGTTTTTCTTGCACTCAAAGAATGAACATAAACTTAAGGAGGGAAATATGTCATTTCTTGAAAAATGTTTCCATCTCAAAGAAAAGAAGACGACTGTCAAAACTGAAATCGTTGCCGGTCTCACTACTTTCCTTGCGATGGCCTACATCCTGGGTGTTAACCCGCTGATCCTGGCTGATTCCGGCATGGATGTTGAAGCTGTCTTCATGGCAACTGCGATTTCTTCTGCCCTGGCCTGCTTCTTAATGGGCTTTCTGGCCAACTACCCAGTAGCATTGTCTGCTGGTATGGGTGTCAATGCTCTGTTTGCCTATACGGTATGCTTAGGCATGGGTTACTCCTGGCAGGCTGCTCTGGCTGCTGTATTTGTTTCCGGTATCGTATTCGTTTTGATTTCCGTTACTGGCATTCGTAAAAAAATTATTGACTCGATTCCTGTTCAGCTGAAACTTGCGATTGGTGCCGGCATCGGCTTCTTTATCGCATTTGTCGGTCTGAAAAACTCGGGAATTATCGTGGCCAATGAATCGACTTTCGTTGGCATCGGCAATCTGTCGGATCCAACCGTGCTGTTATCCATCTTTGGTGTTCTGGTGACCATCATCTGTGTTGTCCGCAAAATTCCAGCCGGCGTATTCGTTGGTCTGGTGGTTACCGCGATCGCGGGGCTGATCCTTGGCTTGTTTGGCCTGGAAGGAATGCCATCTGTCAATGGTTTATTCACCACGCACTTTAACCTGAGTGCTGCTGGCGCCTTCATGAGCGGCTTTGGTGAATTGTTTGCCAATCCATTCAGTGCCCTGGTTGTCATCTTCTCGTTCTTATTCGTAGACTTCTTCGATACGGCTGGTACGTTGGTAGCAATCGGCAACGAAATTGGCCTGGTGAACGAAAAAGGCGAACTGGAAAACGCTGAGCAAGCTTTGTTGGCTGACTCTATCGGTACTTGCATTGGTGCTGCTTTAGGTACTTCTACGGTAACAAGCTTTGTAGAATCCTCTTCTGGTGTCGGCGTGGGCGGAAGAACTGGTTTGACTGCCGTTACAACAGGCGTGCTGTTCATTTTGTCCATCTTCATTTCACCACTGATTTTAGGTCTGATTACCAATGCGGTAACGGCTCCTGCTTTGATCATCGTGGGTGTCATGATGGCCCAGCAGCTTAAGAGCATTCAGTGGGATGATCTGGTCATCGCAATTCCAGCCTTCATCACGGTCATCTCGATGATTTTGACTTACTCCATTTCCAATGGTATTGCATTTGGCTTTATCGCCTATGCGGTTGCTATGGTTGCAGCTGGAAAAGTAAAAGAAGTACACCCAACCGTATGGATTTTGATGGTAATCTTCGTGATCTACTTTGCTTCCCCATACTTTGCCTTCTAAGTTGGAATGTTCAATTCAAATACATCAAGAATCGGTCTTCGGATCGGTTCTTTTTTTTTGCGTATGGAAGTCTTGAAGAGAACATCCGTTCTTGCTTCAGATTGAGCGATTCATTCAAAGCAAACAAAAAGACCGGAACTGGGGTGAGCAGTTCCGGTCAAGGAAGGAAGGATGCAGATGGTTTGGCTTCCATCTGTTCAAACAAATATTCGAGTGGACAAACTGTGCTTAAATCCAGGGATTGATAAAAGGTGCCTGGTCTGGTTTGGACTTAAGCAGCGGTTGAGGATTTTGAAGTGGCAGAAGAGGTTGTATCTTCTTGGGTTTTGTCATTGGCGGTGCTGCCCTGGCCGCGGTTTCGGGAAGGTTTCTGGCCTTTGAAATTTTCTCTGTTGTCTTGGGTCTGGCTGTCCTCCTGGTTTTGGTCGAACTCAGGACGCTGTGGACGTTCATTGCCATCTTGGTCTTCAAAAGGGAAGCGGCCGTCAAAGTCTTCGGGCAGTTCTGGACGTTCGCCATTCGGATCGAAATTTTCATCCATTTCCGGGCGCTGGCCGTTTGGATCAAAGTCTTCATTCATTTCCGGACGACCACCAAATTCACCACCGCGCATGCCGCCCGCGCCGCCGCCCATGGTCATGATGTCGCCAACAGTTGTCAAGCCTTCTTCAACGGTGAAGGTTTCAGCAAGCTGGCCATCGAGGTAGAGCTGGGCTTCAGATCCCGCTTTGAGATCTTTGCAGGAAAGGGTTAAAGCAATCGTTCCATTGCCATTCATGCCGCCGGGCCCCATCTGGCCGCCACGGCGGTCCGTATTGGTCATTTCCTGTTCAGGCGCATTCTGGCCTTGTTTTTGTTGGTTGGCTGCATTTTCGTTTGAGGAGTCTTTGTTAGCCGTATTGTTCTGGTTGTTTTGATTTGCGGCTGGATCCTGGCTGGTCTTGTCTTTAGCTGTATTGTTTTGAGTCGTTTCCGTCTGGGCTTTGTTTTCGAAGCTTAACAGTGTCTTGCCGCCCTGTTTGAGTTCCAGCTTCTTAAATGTGGGCTCGGCGTTGACCATGACGGTATTCTGCTTTACATCGGTTGGCAGAGTCGCCACAGCCGACAAACCGATGATATTGCCACCGCTGATGGTGAATTTGGCATTATCGACATCAAACGCCCCTTCCGGAGCTTTTAAGGCTGTGGCGTTGATTGTGCCGCCAGCCAGATCCAGATTGCCGTTGGCATCCAGGCCATCGTTAGTCGAAGAAATGACATTCAGGGTTCCGCCTTTCACGGTCAGATCATTGCCGGCATTCAGGCCGTCATCTTTGGCATTGATGGTGAAGGTTCCGTTTTCGATTGTCAGGTCGGCCTTGGATTCAATGCCTTCGTTTTCAGTATCGATGGTGTACTTGCCGTTTTGGATGACCACACCGGTTTCGGCCCGCAGACCATCGCCAGTGGATTTGATGGTGAAGGTGCCATCGGTAATGTTGAGGGCTTCATTGACCTCAATGCCTTCATCTTCGGTTTTAAAGGTGTAGATACCGGAGGCAATGGTCAGATTATCGCTGGCATGGAGGCCATCCTGGCTGGCGGTGGCAGTTAACGTCAAAGCCTGGCTTGTCATATCGCCTTTGGCTTTGACGCCATGGCCTTCGCCATCCTTGATGGTTAAAGTGCCTGTTCCTTTAAGATCCAAGTCACTGCGCACGTACAATGCCGCATTCAGGCCGTCCTGGGCTGTGTGGCTTGTTGAATTCAAGGTTGAACTCCCTTTGACTTCGACGATGGTTTTCTTGGCATTGCGCACGTAGATGGCTGGCAGGTCTTTTGCGTTGATGGCAGCCGAATTCAGGACCAAGGTCACATCCTGGTCTTTGGCATCGACGACAATCGTATAGGAAGTGCTTCCGTTTAAGGTGTAGGTGCCACCTTTATTGATGAGAAGGTTGCCTTTGGCATCGGTTAAGGAAATGGTATGGCCAGTCACTGGATTGAGGTTTTCCAGTTCGATGTCATCATTCTTATCTTCTTTGGTGGTGTCAGTGGTTGTTTGATCGCTTTTTGCAGTTTTGCTTTCTTTTTGGGCCTGCGAATTTTGGCCCGTTTCACTGTTTGGTGCTTTGTTTTGGTCAGGCGTTGCTGGTGCGCCTTGAGCGGCTGTTGAAGAGCAGCCGGTCAGGGTAAGGAATGCTGTCATGATCGCGGACAGCGCAAAGTGTTTTCTGTTCAATTTCATCTCTATCGTTTCTCTTTCTAAGGTCTGTTCGCGCATGAGGGCGTAATTTTTATTTTGGACTTGGGCCACGCATTCCATCGACCCAGGAATGCTTAGCCTTGCTCTTGACAGGACGGATCGGCCTGCCGATGTGACGCTCATACTGTATCCTGATAAGATTGATCGAAAATTAAACGAAGATATAAAAATGATTAAAATATTCTCTTGAGGTGAACTACTCGGTCATTGAATGGCCGAGCATCTAAAGAAAAGCAGAAACTCGTACCATGAAAACCGCTATAACCGCTATATTGGAAAGACAAACCGTTTAATCCGATATGGAAATCAACAGTATT
>JADGIS010000060.1 GCA_015233825.1 Erysipelotrichaceae bacterium RD49 | reverse complement strand
ATAAAAAGTTAATGTTTATCCAAATAAAAAATACCATTTTTCGCTTCGAAATGTAGGAGAAACGAAAAATGGTAAATATAAAACTCACGACACCTAAAGGTGTTTCGAATTTATGAGAGTCCTCAAACAGATAGAAAGGAGAAATCTAAAGATTTAAGCAGATTGAAATAGATTTGTTTAGATTTTTAGAACCAGACTTTATAAGATGAGTGAATATATCAATGAATTGGGAAGCAAAGCCAAAGCGGCTTCCCGGAAAATCGGCCGGCTTGATACCCAAGCCAAAAATGAGCTGCTCTATAAAGCAGCAGACCTGCTTGAAGAAAAAGCAAGTCAGATTCTAGTTGCCAATCAAGTTGATCTTGAAACAGCTAAAGCCAATGGCATGCCCAAACCTTTGCAGGACCGGCTGCTGCTTACCGAAGCACGCATCCACTCGATTGCCAATGGCATGCGGGAAGTTGCAGCATTAGCGGATCCAGTGGGTGAAGTACTGGAAATGAAAAAACGGCCGAATGGCCTTTTAATCGGGCGCCAGCGCGTTCCGCTTGGCGTGGTTGCGGTGATTTACGAAGCGCGCCCCAATGTAACTGCGGATGTTTTTGCACTTTGCTTAAAGAGTGGCAATGCGGTGATTTTAAAAGGCGGCAAAGATGCAGCCCATTCCAATGAAGCGATTGTCGACGTTTTAAAAGAAGCGTTAGCGGCCTGCAATCTTACCGAAGATGCGGTATCGATTTTAACAGACAACAGTCGTGAAGCTTCTCGCGATCTGATGCGCTGCAATGAATATGTCGACGTCCTCATTCCCCGAGGCGGAGCAGGGCTTATTCGCTCTTGTGTGGAGAACGCGACCGTTCCAGTCATTGAAACGGGTACCGGCAACTGCCATATTTATGTCGATGAAAGCGCCGATCTGGATATGGCAATTAACATCGTCATCAATGGCAAAACCCAGCGGGTCGGGGTGTGCAATGCCGTCGAATCGCTGCTGGTCCATCGTTCTCGCGTCAAAGAAGTCATCAGGCGCCTGGATCAGGAATTCGCCAAGTATCCGGTTTTAATCCACGCCGAGCCAGAAGTTTTAGAGCTGATCACTCTCTCGCCCAAAAAAGAAGCCACAGAGCAGGATTGGAAGACCGAATACCTGGATTACGAAATTTCCATCAAGGTGGTGGATAGCGTGGAGGAAGCCATTGATCATATCAATGCCAACAACACTGGCCACTCCGAAGCAATCGTGACGGAAAACTATACCAATGCCCAGAAATTCCTCAATGAAGTGGATGCGGCTGCGGTTTATGTCAATGCTTCCACCCGCTTTACCGATGGCAATGAATTTGGCCTGGGAGCTGAAATCGGCATTTCCACGCAGAAACTGCATGCGCGCGGTCCAATGGGACTGGATGCGCTGACCAGCACCAAGTTCATCATTTACGGGAATGGCCAGATTCGGCCATAATCTATCGCTTGAATGGGAATAGTTGGCAAAGGTTAAGAATCTGCAAGGCTTGATCCAATGAGGATGCGGGGCATCAAGGAATTGTTTTGGTAGCTGGAAACCTATAATGAATAAAGAACGAAAGGTTTACAGGAGGAAAAGCATGAAGAAAATTGTAATTATCAATTCATCTCCCCGGACCGATGGCAACTGTGATCTGCTTTGTGCCCAGTTTTACAAAGGAGCATCTCAGAACCCTGACAATCAGATTGTTCGGATTAACCTGAAAGACAAAAACTTTGATTTTTTCCGTGAAGAACAGGATGCAGATGACGCGGATCTGGCAGCCCAAGAACTGCTCGATTCCAACGTAATCGTTCTGGCTACCCCAGTCTATTTCTATAACATGTCGGGTATGATGAAAACATTCATCGACCGAATGACCCCTTATTTCGGTCAGCTTGGCGGTAAGGATTTCTATTTTATTTTGACCGCTGCGATTAACCGCTCCGAGATGGAGCAAACTGTGGATTCCTTATATGGCTTTACCGATTCTGTTCCTGACAGCAACGTTGTCGGTGTTGTCTATGGATCGAATGTCTCCCGCAAGGGCGATATCCTCAACCATCCGGCCTATCAGGAAGTCTTTGAGCTGGCCTCTAACATTTTCTAGACGATAAGCTCCCTTTTGACGGGGGCTTTTTTTGTGGCGGCTTTGCAATTGGCTGGCCTTTGGATAGACTTGCAGTATGACCATTTCAAATTCAAAATTTTTCCCCATTGATTTATCGAAGATCGAAGCCATCTGGATCGATGTTGACCAGACGCTGCTTGATTTTGATCATTCCGCTAAATACGCCCTGATGGCTGCTTTTGAAGCCTGGAGCCTGCCATGGAAAGAAGAATACTTTCCAATCTTTCTTCGTGAAAACGGCAAGCTCTGGGACCAGATTGAAGAAGGAACGCTCACTCGCGACGAATTGCGAAAGATCCGCTTTCAGGTGATGTCCAAAGCCTGGACTCTTCCACTGGATCGCGTCTGTGAATTTGAACAGAAATTTTCCTATGACTTGCACCATTCTGCTTTTCCAATGAAGGGAGCAGTCGAAACTTTAGATCGGTTTGGATCTCTTCATCTTCCGCTCTACATCATTTCCAATGGGCCGACGCAGGGACAATGCACAAGATTAGAAATGGCCGGGATGCTGGAGTATTTTCGGCAGGTTTATACCTCGGAAGACTTTGGAAGTGCGAAGCCAAGCAAGGCGTTTTTTCAACAGGCCTTTGATTTGACCCAAGCAGATTTAAACCAGGATCTCCATCCTGAGCAGATTTTAGTGATTGGCGATTCCTGGAAGGCTGATATTCGCGGGGCACTGGATTTTGGCATGCCAGCGATCTGGCTGAAAACCAATCGGAAATTCGATCCCTTTGAAGCCAAGAGAAACGATCACGTTGGGGAAGCTGAAGACTGGAACGATATCCTTGAGCACTTTCCAGCTGACTTCAAGACCCGTTTTCAATCCGATTCAAGCGACAAAGACCAGAACCATGAAAAGTGAATCCAGTTAATTTTTGCAACTTTCTCTGGCTTTAACTATAGAAAAACCGGCCGCTGCAAACCAAAATGATTTACAGCAGCCGGTTTTGGCTGTGTTCGAGAGGGGATGAATCTTTGCTTCAAGAAAAGCTGGCTGTTTGCGAGCTGAAAAGTCTATCGAAACGCAGCATGTCGATCTTCAATCCAAGCCAAAGCCCGTTTTGCTGCCCTTGTGGGCGGCAGGGAAGAGATTATTCGATGGAAGAAGGGGTGCCGAAATCAACGACATCGAGATCATCCACTGGATCTTCCTGCTTGGAAGGGAATGCTTCGCTTGCAGCCGGTTCTTCACAAAAGTCAGCTCCTTTATTGCTGATGCCAGACTCATCAGTTTCCGATGGCGATTGAGCAAAAGCCGGCTTTGCCAGGCCAGAATGATCCGGCATCTGGTCAGCTGAAGATCGCAGAGGCTCTGGTGTTGCGCAGGCAGCAGATTCATCTGGATTGGCATGAATAACATGGACGGACTTTGCTGGCATCTGTAAGTTGGCTGGCAGACCGGAGATTTCAAGCCCTTCATCCATTTCGATGACTAAACAGCGCTTGCCATTGATTGTTTCGGTGCGGATCTGCTCTAAGGCGTCGTCTTTGACATTGATGGAAATGGAAGGGGCTTTAAGGGAGACTTTGCCTTTTTCCATCAGGTTGATGGCTGCAACTTCCTGGTCGTCCAGAATTTTGGAGTAAGCCGCATCGAAAAACTGCATGTTGTCAGAGTTGGCACCCGAAGCCAATAACAGATCTTTGATTCTTGGCTTGTCGAGCATGACCATTGAGTCTTCCTGGGAGTTTTCATTGACATAGTCGCTGAGATTCTCGTGAAATTTCATTGCTGTCTTGGCTTCCATGCCATTGGGGAAAACCTCGCCGATGACTTTCGCAAAGCCTTCCGTCTGTTCGGGTGCAGACGAGATAAAAGGAATGTGGAAAAAGTCTTCAATCAGTTCAATGTTCGGACTTTTGGCGGTTTTGCAATGGTAGAGAAAGTGATTGACATCACTGGCACGGCTGGAAAAAGCCGGGTAGAAAAAGGCATCGAGGGGGGCAGGGATGATCTGCATTTCGTCGTTGACCTTGCGAGCCACTTCATTATTGGCGACTGAATAAAACAGGCCGATATCGGTCAGCCTGGCTTCCGTGATGGCCACAATCATGAACCGGAAAATAGAGTTTTCTTCTAAAATCTCATTGTTGGCATTCATGCCTGGCGCAGCGTATTCAAAGATGCCGGCCGTGATATACACGTTGTTGCGGTAGTCGCCCTTTTTTAACAGCTCAGCAGCGAGCTTGGAAAATTCTTCCTCATCTAACAAGGAGCCGTTTTTGTAGTCATAGAATTGTTTTTGCAGTTCCTTTGCCTGCGGATCTGAAGCATCAAAACCATATTCCAGCAGGTTTTTACCCGGGGTTCCGCCAAGGCTTTTCTTAAAGATATCGAAATACAATTCGCCTTCTTCCTGAGCCAGAGTGTCGGGATTGATCAGTCTGGTAAACTGAATCGATGCTTCCCCATCTCTGTTTTTGCCATAGGCTTCCTGGATGCCTTTGACTAACAGCTTGTCGTTTTCGAACTTGAGCTGTTTCTTAATTTCACCAAGTTCCTTTTTATTCATTATGTCAGGCAAGGATACCCCCATCCAAATTGCTAAGCAGTTTGGGTGGGGAGGAATTGCCGAACCTCCGTTTCTTTTAAGTATCCATTCGCTCTTTCGATCAGAACTAATTTCCTCATAGATGCAGCACTATGGATCCTTTGTCCTGATCAAGTTTTCAGAACAAAGGATCCACTTTTTCTGCGTCCAGTCATAAAGCATTCCTGTCTTTCGAATTTAACTTGATCAAAAAGGCAGGAGCCGCCAACCATATGGTCAGTTTGATTTCTCTTGCGCTTATGCCCTTTGATGAAGTTGAATTGATGGATCTGGCGGTTATGCCTTTTGATCTTTTTGAGATGCAGGCATTGTTTTAATGGCCTGGCATTGAGATTACCTGCAATGCAATACGCATCGTTGTAATGCTCTTTAGCTAGATTCAGCTCAATTCGTTTGTTCTTAGTCAGGTAGCCATAGGTATTGACCACTTCAAGATCAGGATTCACTTCTTTTAACCGTTCCAGCAGCGTCCAGCGCATGATGCCCATGAAAGCTGCATCTCGATACGGTTTAGCCCGCTTAAGCAGCTTGAAGTCTTCTGAACCTTTGGTCTTTCCTGACTTGATCTTGTCATGGTATTCGTTATGACACGTTTCGCAAAGCGTAATCAGGTTGGAAGGAGACTCACCACCAGTCTTTCGGCTTTCAATGTGATGCACATTTAAGACTGGATCTTTTTCTTGCCATGACAGTGCTGGCATTCGTGGTTGTCTCGAAATAAAACATACTCACGAACATTCCAGAATCCTTTTTGATCACCATTTTGGTATTCAGTTCCAGAAATCTCTGGATTCTTAAGTTTCTGCGTATCAAAAGAAGCTGTCTCCACTACGATCCTAGTTACAGGAAGAATCTTTTGGACTTCTTGAATGCAATGAAGATGAGTGCCAATCTTGTGTTCAACAGAAGGAGCAAGCCATCCTTTGTGTTTAGTACGAACGCGATTGTTAAATTTGGTCCCCGATATCTTGTCTTGCGATTTCTTCTTGCTTTGCGTGCTTCTCTTCTTGTAGAGATCAGTTCAGTGATATCTGTCCTTTCCTGTCCTGTTCTGTTCTGGACATCCCAGGCAAGAAGTTCTTGGTCTTCACTTGAAGCACTCAAACCAATCTGTTTGGAACCAGCGTCTACTTCAAGAGTGATGGGCTGGGTGTATCTTGTTGAATCGTATAAAAGCTTGATGGTAAATGGATTTTCGGGTCTTACGCAAACACCGTTTGCATATTCGTATTCATAATCTACGTTGGTTAGAAGCTGCAAATCTGATAACCTTTCATGAACTATACCTAAGACCAGGTTAATTTCGTTAGAGGATGTTATTAAATTTACGCTCACTATGAGCCTTAATTTTATTAACTAATTCAGATAGCCATTAGTGTTAGAAACTACAATTGCGTAAGAGCCGGATTTTCTTTACCACTTTGGCTTTTCTTTCCTTTAAAAGGTGGCGGACTTTGCCCTGCCTTTCAGTGGGCATTAAGGGTTTGTCGTCCATATCCAATCCATAAACCATATTCTTATCCTCGAAAGAGGAATCCATCTCGTAAGCTTAAAAGCCTTCCAGAGAAGTGTGTGAAGCATCAGCCTTCGCCAATGTGATAAGGGGTTTTTTGACCTGCACACTGCACCTGACCTCAGAGCTGGTTCATACAAATCCGCAGAGTCCAGGACTTCAGCAAATACTATTTACCTCTTTCAAAATATAAATTCGCTGGCCGCCTTAGCTTGGTCATGGCCACTGTTTTCAAAATCAAAGTCTGGCTTGGACCAACATTGGTGCCTACCATTTAAAATGGACTGCGGCCGCAAAACCTAGATCGGAAATGCGGATATTATTCTTCCTGGACCAGTCCTCATTACCATACCGATACGATTTGAATTTGTCGATTGATATCTGGAAAGTTCAGCATGGAGGCAATACAAAAAGAGCCCTTGAAGGACTCTAAAAAGCTTATTTGTCTTTACGGCGGCGCTTGGACAAGCGCTGACCGAGATTTTGGAACCAATTGGTTTTCTTTTCAGCCACCGGTGTGGGAATATATCGGTGTTCTTTGGCCAGCTCAATAAAGCTTTCCTGGGAATCAATCAATTCTTCGTTGTCCTGGTCTACTTTGGTATAGAAACCGCTGGGCAAAAGCTTGCGGCCTTTGAGGTTATCTCTGAATTCGAGATCAAAATAGTCGATCAGTTCCTGCTTCAGCTCTGGATTTTCCACAGGCACACCGACTTCTACACGCCGTTCGGTATTTCGCGTCATAAAATCAGCCGAGGAAATATACACTTTTGCCTCCTGGCCTTCACCGAAAATATAGATGCGGCCATGCTCCAAAAAGCGGCCGACAATCGAATGGATCTCGACGTGGTCCGTATAGCCGGCAAGCCCTGGCAGCAGGCAGCAGATTCCGCGCACAATCATGCGCACTTCGACACCTGCCTGGCTGGCTTGGGCAATTTTGGCGATCAGATCCAGATCGGTGACAGAGTTCATTTTAAACCAGGCTCGGGCAGGCTTGCCCTCCTGGGCAAGCTGAATCTGCTCATCGAGCATATGCATGACAGCCTCTTTGAGCTTGAATGGAGAAACGATGAGTTTCTTGTAGTCGCCCGAGAGATTCGCGACATTCATATTCTTGAAAAATTCCGTCGCATCCGCGCCGATGACTGGGTTGGATGTAATCAAAGATAGATCTGTATATTGGTGGCTGGTTTTCTCATTGTAGTTTCCTGTTCCAATCTGGGTGATCGTCTGGATTTTGTCCTCTTTGGATTTGAGGGTAATGAGCATCAGTTTGGAATGCACTTTATAGTCTTCAAAGCCATAGAAGACATTGACCCCCGATTCTTCCAGGCGTTCAGCTGCCTGGATGTTGTTTTGTTCATCAAAGCGGGCGCGCAGTTCCATCAATACGGTAACATTTTTACCATTTTCTGCAGCCCGGCAGAGATACTTGACGATCTGTGAGTTTTTGGCCAGGCGATAGATTGTAATTGAAATTGACAGCACGCGATCATCACTAGCTGCTTCTTTAAGCAGATTGATAAACAATTGAATATCCTGGTAAGGATAAGCCAGCAGGACATCATGATCCAAAATCTGGTCGATGAGCAGTGCGTCTGGATTGAGCCGGCGGTCAGTCGCGGGAACCAACGGCTTATACGTCAAAGCTCTGCGGATATCTGCCGGAACATCATCAATCAGCTTGAATAAATAAGAGGGATCCAAAGCGGTATGTTTGGAGATAAAGACCTGCGATTTATGAAGATGCAGCTGCTTGCACAAATAGTCGAGGGCATCAGGATCAATGTTTTTATAAATCTCCAGCCGAATTGGCGAAAGCCGCATTCGTTTTTTGAGGATCGTTTTCATAAACGAACGATAGTCCTCATCATCTTCAATGTCACCGGCATTCAAGTTAATATCGGCATTTCGTGTCACCCGGATAATAGTTTTAAACGGTATTTTTGACTTAGAAAAAAGCTTGTCAAGCAAAGTGAGAATTACGTTCTCTGTCAAAATAAACTGCGTCTTTTCCTCGTTGAGATAGATGATCCGCGGCAGGTAGCTTGGAATTGGAACGATTCCATAGCGGGTTTTGCCTTCTTCCACGATCCGAAAGAAAATGTATTGTTCCTTATTGATCAAGAATGGGAACGGATGGTGGATGTCAATAATCTGGGGCGCGAGCAGTGGAGCAAGTTCTTTTTCAAAAAAGGTGGTAATAAACTTGCTTTGCTTTTTATTGAGGTTTTTAAAGCTGAGCGGTTCAATCTGAACTTCCCGCAGCGTTTTGCCAAGATTTCGGGAAATGTTATCCCGCATTTTATACAGCCGCTCGGCTTCCTTATAAATGGCTTCCAGTTGTTCGCTTGGCGACATGCCAGATTTGGCATCGATCTGCTTGTTGTCGACCAATGACATATCCAAAATGCTGCCTACCCGGACCATAAAAAATTCATCCAGATTGGATGTGAAAATGGCTAGAAACTTTAAACGTTCTAACAATTCAACACGCGGATCTGCCGCTTCTTCGAGCACGCGCTGATTAAATTTAAGCCAGGAAATCTCCCGGTTCTGGGTAAATGGATACTTTTTATTTTTCATAGAAAGGTGCACCTTTTTAATCTTGATGGATTTTAATAATGAATACCATAAAAGGGTGTTGGTGGAGAGACTGACATCGGGTTGAAAATACTCTCTGATCACAAAGCATCAAGGCATCCAATGAAGTGGTCTGACCTGGTTGGCCGTTTGCTGCTCGATGTCAGCATCTTTCACTTTGAGTATAGCGAATTGTGAAAAATAGGATGAAAGATTGCTATTGGATTTTGGCAGGAACGCGAAAAGATTGGCACCGTCTTTTTTATTTTGACTATTTTTCGCTATTCTTAACCTATTGGACAATTGGAGGATAGAATTTAAAGCGTTTGGAGATTTGGCAAGGCTTGCGTTTTCAACTTTGTTGAATTTCTTGAGCAAGTGCAAACCACTTGCTCAAAACGATGAAATTCGATTTCTCATCAGTATTTCGTCGCTTTTGGCGGAATGTAAGTTTTCTTTTTGTTCTGGTTCAGTACAATTGTCTGGAAGTGACTTAAAAATCGTCCGAAGATTTTAAATTTGCGCTTTAAAGCGATGGATCTGGGCGGTTTAAAATGGTTTCAACCAAGAAAGGTGTGGGAAATTGAAACTGTTCAAAAAGATTCTGAAGTCAAAAGCTTTATATCTTGGGACGGCTCTGGCCATCCAGCTTCTGATTCTTGTTCTTTTGATGACCTACTTCTCGCATGAGTTTCTGCCAATCTACTATGCGATGCTGATTTTGAGTGTTGTGGTTTCTTTCTTCGTCATGAACCGCGACTCAGACTCTTCCTCGAAGCTATTGTGGGTATTTATTATTATGGCTATGCCGTTTTTTGGCGGCTTATTATATCTGCTGTTTGGAAACCGCAAGATTCCTAAAGCCCTGATGATTCAAGACCGGCAGGCCTATGCCGATTATGCAGCGTATGCGGAACAAAACCTGACTACACTGGCCAATTCCGGCATTCAAGATCCAACGTTAGCCAGAATGACGTGCATGGCTTGGAACAATGGTTTTTTCCCGGTCTATCCCAATGAAGGCTGCAAGTACTATTCTACGGGTGAAGAACAGTTTGAAGCTTTGATGGAAGCGGTCAAAACCGCCAAAGAGTATATCTTTATCGAGACTTATATTATCGACGAAGGTTCGGTGCTCGATGAACTGCTGGAAGTGCTGGAAGAAAAGGCCAGGCAAGGGGTCGACGTCAGGTTGATGTATGACGATTTTGGCTGCATTCTCAACTTGCCGGAAGACTTTGACCAGCAGCTCGAAGCCAAGGGCATCAAAGTCCACCGCTTCAACCCGATTCATCCACAGCTTGCCATTCAGATGAACAACCGCGATCATCGCAAGACGGTGATCATCGATGGCAAAACGGCCTTTACCGGCGGCAGCAACTTGGCTGATGAATATGTCAACCGGATCGAACGCTTCGGCTATTGGAAAGATATGGGTGTCCGTGTTGATGGAGCAGCTGTAGAGCCTTTTATTATCGCGTTTTTGCAGATTTGGAACTACGCTTCGGATGTCAATACGCCTTATGAACCCTATATTCAGGATCGGTCTTTGGATGAGATCGGTGGCAGCCACGGCTATGTTCTGCCTTTTTTTGATTCGCCTACCGATGATAAAACAGTCGGCCGCCGTTTTCATCAAAACATGATCTCAGCGGCGTACCACACGTGCTGGATTACGACTCCGTATTTAATTCTGGATACCGAGATGGTCGATCAGCTGGCTTTGGCCGTTCAAAATGGCGTGGATGTCCGGATTGTCGTGCCGGCTATACCGGATAAGAAAATTGTCTATGAGGTCACCAAGGCCAATGAAGAAATTTTGACGGCTAAAGGGGTAAAGGTCTATGAATATACTCCCGGATTTATCCATGGCAAAGTGACGTTAGTCGATGACCGGCATGCGCTTTGCGGGACGGTCAATATGGATTTTCGATCCTATTATTCAAATTACGAATGCGGAACCTGGATGTACGATACAAGCTGCATCCCGGAAATCACCAAGGATTTCCAAAGCATCTTTGCAAAGTCCAAGCTGGTCACCACTGAAGATTTCAAGAAAACCAATCCACTGGTGCGCCAGTACCGCTTATTTTTAAAGGTGTTCTCGCCGTTGTTATAAACTGTTGCTCAAGCTGGAAGATGCTCGATCGGATCGAGAGTCTTCCAGTTTTTTGCTGCCCGGATTTCGAATCTGGTTTTTTAAGCTCTGAAGATGGCCAAACAAGCCACACATGATCACCAGCCTGTAGAAAAAAGCCTTTCTGCTTCAAAATAATTGGTTTTGAAGCAGAAAGGCATTGAAATTGATCCAATACAACCAGTAATACTGGATAAGCAGTTGATTCAAGCGGTTCTACCACTATGATCCAGCTCATGATCTGCACGACAATCGCACGAATTGCAGTGCCGGCATTTGAATCGACATTTTCAATCCCGACTTTGCCTAAAATCGCGCTTAAGCTCGCAAAGATAGCCGATCCGGCTGCATACCAAAGCCAGGCCCTGCCGAAACCGATGCTTAAATCCACTGAGTTTTTCTTCGATGGCTTGCGATCCAGCATCAGCCAGGTTCCAAGGGCGATCAAAACCACGCCAATGGTCGATCCCCAGCTGATCGTTTCGTGAAGCAGGATAAATGCCAGAAGAATCGTCAGGACTGTACTCGACTTATCAATAGCCGCGACCTGCGCAACCGGACCCGCCTGCAAAGCTTTGAAATAACAAAGCCAGCTGGCCCCGGTTGCCAGTCCAGAAAGCATTAAAAAGAAAAGCCGTTTAGGTTCGATGAACCCGACGGTTGACTGGGCGTTGGTCAATAAGACCATCCCCCAGGAGCAGAGAACCACGACGATGGTTCGAATCGCTGTGGCTACAGTGGAATCCGTATGTCGAATACCAAGTTTAGCGAAAATCGCAGTGAGGCCCGCAAAGAAAGCCGAACCGAGCGCAAAGACAATCCACATTTACCGCTCCTGCCTTTTAAAGGATCTGATGGACCAATCTGCAGGATTGGATCTTTGCTAAAAGCATAAACTGCTTGCCAGCTGTTAGCCAAACGCAAGTACGAAACGAAAAAGCCAAAAGAGCTGCAGACTGCAGCAGTGGCAGGGACTTTCTTTCAGGCAATAAAAAATCGAACCCGTAGGATACAAGGTCCGATTGGATCAAGAGGATCGAAACAGTCCTGGCCTCAGGGACGCGGCTGCACCATTTTTTCTGGGACGACCAGTTCATCAAACTGCGCTTCTTCCAACAGACCCAAGGTGAGCACAGCCTCTTTGAGTGAAAGGTTATTCTCGTAGGCGTATCGAGCTGCTTTGCCAGCCTTTTCATAGCCGATGACCGGATTCAGGCAGGTGACCAGCATTAAGGAATGTTCCAGATTTTCCCGTGTTTTTTCGTGATTGACTTTTAATCCAGCCAGGCAGTTTTTCGTAAAAGACGTCAATGCATCTGCGAGTAGGCGGATGGACTGGTTGAGATTGTAGGCAATCACGGGCATGAAGACATTCAGTTCAAAATTGCCCTGGCTGGCCGCAAAGCCGATCGCCGCATCATTGCCCATGACCTGGACAGCCACCATGGTCAAAGCTTCGCACTGCGTCGGGTTCACTTTTCCAGGCATAATTGAAGAGCCAGGCTCATTGGCTGGAATTTCCATCTCGCCAATGCCGCAGCGCGGCCCACTGGAAAGCCAGCGGATATCGTTGGCCATTTTCATTGCATTGGCAGCAAGACCTTTCAAAGCACCCGAAAAGAAGACCGCCGCATCTTTAGACGTCAGGGCATGGAAGAAGTTGGGATCGGATTTAAAATGGATGCCGGTCATGGTATCCAAAATGGCACAAACATTCGGACCAAAGTTTTTGGGCGCATTCAAGCCGGTGCCTACCGCAGTCGCCCCGATTGCCAGTTCATGCAAAGCAGGCAGGGCGGCTTCGAGATGCTGCCTGGAATGTTCCATCATGGAGCGCCAGCCGCTGATTTCATCGCTGACATAGAGCGGAGTGGCATCCTGCAGATGGGTGCGGCCGATTTTAATCAGGCCTTCATTGGCAGCTTCCAGTTCCTTAAGCATTTCGATGATGCCATCGAGTGCAGGCATCAATCGATTTTTGACTTCGAGAGAAGCCATGATATGCAAAGCAGAAGGGAAGGTGTCATTGGACGATTGGGAGCAGTTGACTGTATCGTTGGGATGGAGCAAAGGAGCGCCGCCTTCCAGATTGCCAATATGTGTAATCACTTCATTGGCGTTCATGTTGGTCTGGGTGCCTGAACCCGTCTGCCATACCGCCAAAGGAAACTGGTCGTATAAGCTGCCGGATAAAATCTGCTGGCAGACTGAAACAATGGCTTCTTTTTGTAAAGGAGAAATCTTCTTTTCGCGTGCATTGACAATGGCACAAGCCATTTTTAAATAAGCAAACGCATCGATCAAGGTCTGGGGCATCTTTTCGGTGCCGATTTTGAAATTCTCAAAAGATCTCTGGGTCTGAGCCATCCAGCAGGCATCGACAGGGACTTTCACTTCACCTAAAACATCGTGTTCAATTCTATATTCCATCGTATTGTTTTTCCTTTCTTGATTTATTCTTCTTAGCCGAAAGATTGGGCCAGTGGGCAAGGTCCTGGAATCATTTGACGGCCTGTATTTGATTGTATCGAGTTTTAATAGCGGCGTCATACCAATCTTTGAAAACGGTATTTCTTGATGAATTTGCAAAAATACAGCAGTTTCGATTTCAAGCATTTCAAAAAAGCAATCTGCTTTGTTTTCATCTTCGCAGTCAATTGAGGATCCCTTTTAAACACGTTTCTTTGAGAGCGTCCCTCGTTTTCCGTGTTCGTGAACGTCAGCAGCCAGAATGGCACAATCCGGTTGTCGATTCCATGCAACAAAATAAGAAACAAGATTTAAAAAACAGTAAAGCTGACCATTGGAGAGCTAAATATGCACAAAGACGTAGTTGTATTTCAATTCGTTGGAAACGGAGGCATTTGACTTCTTTTCGCATAGTCATTAAACAAGAAAGATTTGGAAAAATGACGGACAATTAAATTCAAGTTTGTTGAAGAAAGCAAGAAGATTTCCCAAAAGAAGGACAAGGAACGGCTTCATCGTTTAGGATTGCAACGAAACGCAAACCGAATGAAACATTGTGCAAAAGCATGAAACAATAAATGCATCCTCCAGAAAAAAACAAGGCTGCATTTTGAATGACTAAGGCAAATTTTTTAGCAATTTGTGCAAACGGCATCTGACTTGATCCGCTACATTAAAACATAAGGGTGTCCAAAACGGCAATCTTGGATAATTTACCATATGTCCATCGATTCGACCGTGAAATTGAATGACACCGTATTTTTCCTTTATAGAGCGGACATTTTTATCAATCGGCAGAGAATAGAAAACGCTTTACCACTCTTTTGAGTAGATTTTTATACTTTCTTGCTTTGGCAAGAAAATGAGGCTACTATTTTCTTCTGTTTTGAGCTGCTCATGAAAACTGGGCCAGGCGGATTGCAGAAACTGCGCAAATTGCAACCGTCAACATTTAGCTGGCTGCGGCCAGCTTAAATCAGTAAAATACCCGGATGCGCTTATAATGATGCGACAGACAAAAGTGAGTTTATGGCGATTTGAAGACCTAATTGTTCATCTGTCACGATCGTTTCTTCACTACAGTTTTAATCACTTTGTGAAATTAAATCAAAATTCACAAGTATACCTGT
>JADGIS010000005.1 GCA_015233825.1 Erysipelotrichaceae bacterium RD49 | reverse complement strand
TTACAGGTATACTTGTGAATTTTGATTTAATTTCACAAAGTGATTAAAACTGTAGTGAAGAAACGATCGTGACAGATGAACAATTAGGTCTTCAAATCGCCATAAACTCACTTTTGTCTGTCGCATCCCATCAAATCTTCAGACAACTAGTGTATATTTATAAAGCGTGACCGACAAAAGTATCACAGGTAAATTTCTGTTTGTTTAACGTGAACAATTAGATTTGTAATCGATGTTTTAGGCTATCTTTGGTCTTTATATTGCGAACGATTTTGGTCGAATTCACTAAGAAAAAGACTTTTGTCAGGCCCATCATAATATCTTCTAACGGTTTGGAGATACGTAAATAAAGCCTCAATTTAAGGCTATTTGTTAAAAATATGACTTTTCAAGTAGATATAAATAGATTTGTTAGATTTTTAGAACCAATAAGCATGAACCAGTAATGCCTGTATCTGCTGGCAAAACATTGATCTGTCGATTCACTCCAATGGCTTCAATTCAATAAGAAAAGACAAAAAAGATACCTGTCCATCCTCACGATTCTTTTATAGATGAATACAGGTACCTTTTTAAATCGTAAATTACAAAGGCAAACTACTCAGCTGGATTTTCGCTGACGACTTCGATGATTTCTTCAACAACGCCTTCAGGGGTGTTTTCAACTTCTGTTTTCATTTCTTCTTTGTCAGAAGCTTCAGAAGTGATGAAATCCTGAATGGCTTTGGCATCAGCTTGGTCAGCACCCAAATAGATCTTGGAGTGAAGCTTAATTTCGCCGCCATCACGAACATACATCAATTTGGCGATTCGTTCCGTCTGGCCATCGGCATTGCGGCGGTACAAAGTAAGTTTCTGGTTAATAAAGGCAAGATTGTTCTCACGCAGATCGCGAATCGAATCCAGAATCATGTCTAAGCCGGAGAAGAAGCAAAGCTCGCTGAGTTTGCCATTGTTCATGACCACGCTGTATTTTCCTAAAGAGCCGGCTTCTTTCATACCCGAAAGAGTCATGGATTCAAAATCATTGGCTCTGCTTAAGAACGAAACACCTTCATAGCAGAATTCCCCATTTCCATCTTCGTCATAGCCAACCGTCACCTGAATGAGTTCCGTTTCTTCTTTCTTTTTGGATTTCTTCTTATCATTGGTGCGAACAACCCATAAGCAAAGATCGTCATCTAAAAGATCTTTCCCTGTTGCCAGAGTGTCAAGCAGGCTTTTGATCTGGTTCACAGCATCATTTAAACGGGTATATTTACGATCGTTGAAGACCACAACCGCTTGACTGTCGGGTGCTCCAACTCGAATTTCATAAGACTTCATCTAAAAACCTCGCATTCATATCTAAGTGGCACTAGACCTTCTTTGACCAGAAGTTCCTGGTTCTTGAGGTCCATCGCAACGATTCTACCATAAATACAAATCGAATGACTATTGTCCGGGTCCGTGTTCCTCGCTCTTCCCAAAACTTCCGATAGTCCTTTGAAAATCTTGTACAGTCTTCAATTTCCACTTTCAGGGTTCTACGGCCAATTTTATCCAATTCAGCAGCGTCCTGCCAAAATCAATCCAAAGCAGCCTGGTGAGCCTTGATTTTTCAAAACTGTACTTGGTTATCCGTTAGTTGTTTTCAACCAGCAGACAAATCTTCAAAAATCGATCTGATTGTTCAAGAGAACAATTGAAAATTATTTTCAGAAAGAATTTGTAAAGAAAGCGTTTTCACTTTAAAGGCTGTCTGATGAATTTGACAGTTCTCCCACAATTCCTATTTTGCAATGTTATACTTGATGGCAGACTATTAAGAAACAGAAAGTGAGATTTTATGTCGATTCATATTAACCATTCCCTGCCTGATCCTGAACTGCTCAAGCAGGAAATTCCAATGTCTGAAAATGCCAAAGCGATTAAAGCCAAACGCGACCAGGAGATCCGCGATATTTTTGAAGGGAAAGATGATCGTTTTATCGTGATTGTCGGTCCTTGTTCAGCGGATAACGAAGAAAGCGTTCTGGAATACTGCCATAAACTGGCTAACCTTAATGAGGTGGTCAAAGACCGTTTGATGATCATTCCCCGTGTTTATACCAATAAGCCAAGAACAACTGGTGATGGCTATAAGGGCATGCTTCACCAGCCAGACCCCAATGCCGAGCCAGATTTATTGGAAGGATTAAAATCCATCCGCCGGATGCATTTGCGCGTTTTGGAAGAAACCGGCCTTTCTACCGCCGATGAAATGCTCTACCCAGAAAACCGTTCCTTTTTGGATGATGTTCTCTCTTATGAAGCTGTCGGGGCGCGCTCGGTTGAAAACCAGCAGCATCGTTTGGTCGCCAGTGGAATTGATATTCCAGTGGGCATGAAAAACCCAACTTCCGGTGACTTTTCCGTTATGATGAACTCCGTCACCGCTGCACAGCATCCGCATCGCTTTATTTATCGCAGCGACGATGTTCAAACCGATGGCAACCCTTTAGCGCATGTGATCTTGCGCGGCGGTGTAGATAAATATGGAAAGACCATCCCGAACTATCATTATGAAGACCTCAAGATCGTCAGCGATCTCTACAAAAAGGCCGGCTTAAAAAACCCTGCCGTCATCGTCGATGCCAACCACTCCAACTCCGATAAGAAATACAAAGAACAGATCCGGATCTGCATGGACGTCATGCATAATCGCAAATATCATCCAGAAATCCATGATCTGGTAAAAGGTGTTATGATTGAATCCTATTTAATCGAGGGACGCCAGGATATTTGCGAAGACTATGTCCGCGGTAAGTCCATCACCGACCCCTGCCTGGGCTGGGAAGATACCAAGAAACTGATTTTAGATATTTACGCCCGCACCAAAGAAACGCTGCCTGAAAGCCTCTAAAACAAAAAAAGCCGAAAAGAAAAACACATTCTCTTCTGCCTCAATCAGCACCATGACAAGATAAAATGCTGATTGTAAAACTGAATTAATTGTTGAAACCATGAATCCATACCGGATCCGTAAGCTTACGGATCCGGTTTTTCCGTAAAAAAAATCCTGCAAGGGATGCAGGAATATAAAGTGACACTGAATGGATCAAGCGCGCAATCCAGATGGATAGCGGTTGCGCAGATGATCGGTGATAATCTGCCAGCTTTTTTCTGACTGTTCTTCAGTCTGATTGGCCCATTTACCAAAATAGGGAATGAAACCTAAATGACTGGCCTTGGCGATCAGGTCCAGATCTTTTTCACTTAAGCGAATATACAAAGGATATTTTCCAGGCATCTGATCATAGGCGATCGCCAGCCGGCTGATCATCGCCTCGAACAGTGCAAGCTTTGTATGGAGGTCGCATCCGTGTATATCAAACAAGATCGAAGGGCGGTCCATTCCAAAATCGTCTTCATCTTTCCAGGAAGCATAGCCGGCAGGCTGCTGATCGACCAGCACAGAAAGTCCAGCTGGATCCTGATCGACTTCCCAATTGCCTGGAAGATCGCTTGCCTTAAAGAAAGTCCGTCTGGGAAGGATCATCAGAATTTCATTTTGAGAGTATTGGTCTTCCATAATTGTCTATACCTTTCTGTAAAATGCATATCTAACATACCATAATTTCGAGGATCGTCTATTCAAAGTTTGACAGATTTCACAATATTCCGCAAAATTTGACAGAAACATTTCCGAAGACGAAGCGAATGTGAAGCAAAAAGTACCCAAATCTTCCATGTTTTGATGTCTGCCTGCAGACGAAAGAGAGATTTCTTCCAAACACCAAAATCAGTCTGTTGCCCTGCCAATTCTTGTGGAAACAGCCCTCACAAGCTTTGGCCCAACTTGAGGATATGAAAAAGGTTGCCAAATAGAGCTTCCCCTCGAGATTTTCTTGGGATAGATACCGCATGACAGTATAATATTGAAAGCCCTCCGGCTTGCAAGATGCCTGAGAAAATTAAGAAAGGAATGTTCAAAATGTCCGAATCTTTGTTAGAAATAAATGTAAAACACCACTATCAAAACAATAACTACAACTGTGCGGAGACCATGATCATGGCCTGCAATGACACATTTCAGCTTAACCTGCCTGAATATACGTCAAAGCTGATGGCCGGCTTTGGCAGCGGCTTGTACACGGGAAATCTGTGCGGAGCCTTGGTTGGCTGCACGAGTGCGCTTTCCTTCATGATGGTTGAGTCGAAGGCGCATGAAACCGAAAAGCTTCCCTATGCCCAGCGCCTGCTCGTTCGCAACTTTCGAACTCTTTTAACGGACACTCAGTGCGCCAAACTCAAATCCATTCACCACACCCAAGAAGAGCGCTGCCTGCCCACAGTTTTACTCGCCGCCAAAGCGCTGAACCAAACCCTGGCACAGCTTCAAGAAGATGGCCTGCTGAAAGCCGAATACGACTATTCTTCCTTACAAGGATAAGAAAGCGAGAATTTCTCAAGCTGGCTGTTCTCAAAGGCAAGCCCTCATTTTGCAAATAAAAGGGGCAGCATTTTGCCGCCCCTTTTATTATTGGATTCATTGGATATTTGGACATTCGATCTGAGTCACTTAACGACGTCTGCGGCCCCATCTTCGGCGGCGCGGCTTTTCATCTTCATCTTCTTCATCATCGTCAGACTGGTCGTCGTATTCATCCTCTTCGTCTTCTTCATCGCGGTAGTCTTCATCATCGTAGGCATCATCTTTGTTTTGATCCTCGTCCTGATCTTCCGGCTCACCAAGCTTGTCCTGGGCATCTATTTCATCCCAGTCCAGATCCAGCTGCTCATCGCTTTCGCCAGCATGGCGCAAAGCGAGATAGTTTGGATCGTTGCTTGCCAATCGAATCCGGGCAGAAAGAAGCGATGCCTGCTTGCGGGCTTTAGAAAGCATGCGGGCATAGACTAAGAAAATCCAGAGGGCAATCAAGAACAGTACCGCACTAGCGATCATCACGGCAATATAGCCTTTAAAGTAGTACTGTAAAAAGACGGCAATCGCCGAGCAGACCATGACGATAAAAAGCAAGAACATCGTTGAGCGGCACGAGGAAGAAAGCTTGGTAAAGTAACGATATTTTTCTTCTTCGTTTTCAATATCTTTAGGCAGCTCCCCTGCTTTTTTCTCATTGCGCACGATATACCAGCCTGCATCACGCTTATGGCGGCTTGGCATTTGTTCGATCCGTTTCCAGCCCTGCTTTTCTAGCTGATTCCAGTAGCTGTCTTCAGGTTCGCGGCCAAAGTAGAGCACTTTATAGTAGTAATGACGCGGAGTGGATTTATTGAAGAAATACTTATTGCCATCATGGCGGACAAAATGGAAGCCCTGGGCCGATTCATTGGTCAAATAGTCTTCAATTTTCCGGTAATCAGTCGTGGAAAAGCGCTTTTTATCTTCGTATTCATCATAGTGATAGTCATCGACGATGCTTGCACCTGGATCAAAGACTTCTTCATCGGCTTCATTCTGGTCTGGACGGACAGCCGCTTTGTTTTTGCGGCTTCGCTTTCCCTTTGGGTCCGCCTCCTGCTCGACTGCCCCAGCTTGCGCTGGTTCTTGCTCAATTTCTTCCTCTACCTCAGCTTCGGTTTCATTTTGCGCCTGCAAAAGCAGTTCCGACTGCGATTTGCGGGTAATCACCACGGATGGTTCGCTTGGAGCAGGTTCGCTTGCCTGCGCTTGCTGGAACAGCGGCGTTTCGATGACCGGATCATCAAAGAGATCCATATTTTCAAGCGCCTTCTGGTTTTCCTGATAGCGGGCATTATGCAAAATTTCGGCAAACGTTTTGGGCTTTTGGGTCTGCCCTTCTTCCTGCCGCGTCTGCATAAAAGCAGGAACCTCTTTTTCAGAGGCTGCTGGCTGGTCTGGTGCAGGAGTCAAAACCTGTACCTGCTCTTGGGCAGCCGGCGTGATGGCGGCTTCTGGTTTTGAATCTTCAGGGTTTGTTTCCTTAAACGAATCCTGGGCCATCGCGGTGGTTTCCTGCTCCTGACGGCGCTGGGCTTTTGAAGCAAAGAAGCTCTGTTCATTAAATGCCGGCGTTTGCTGGCGCACGGGTTTATTGCGGCGGCTGCGTTTGCCAAATGGATTGGCACTGGATTTCTTCGCACTCGAGACTGTTCTGGCTTCCTGAATTACGGATTGCACATCAAAAGAATCGAATTCAGGTTCTTTGATTTCCAGCGAAGAAATTCTGGAATCACTGAGAAGATCCTGAAAGATCGTATCGTCTATCGAATTGCCGGTTGTTTTTTTCTGATCTTCAGCCATAAAATTCTCCTTCTTGTATCCTTCTAATTGTAGATACTTATCGATTAGAGGTCAAATTCTGGTGTAAAGGACCCATTTCTAAAGACTGGGATGATTCTACCGTCTTTAGTGCAGCCATCGATGTTCAAGTCATCGGCACCGACCATGAAATCAACATGAATGTCGGATTGGTTCATGCCTTTGGCTGTCAGCTCTTCTTTACTCATCGTTTCGGCACCTGGCATACATTCAGCATAAGACTGGCCTAACGCAAAATGGCAGGCTGCATTTTCATCAAACAAGGTATTGTAGTAGATTTTGTTTCCCTGGCGGATTGGTGAACTTTTGTCAACCAGAGCGATTTCTCCTAAGCGGTCAGCTCCCGGACCACTGGTTAACAAAGCATCGAGGACTTCTTTTCCCTTGTCAGCATGATAGTCCACTACTTTACCATCCTTAAAAGTAAATCCAAATCCTTCAACCAATTTACCGTTTTCATTGAGCGGAAAAACTGCTTCTAATGTTCCATTGACGCCATCCATTTTGGGGGCTGAAAAAAGTTCTTCGGTCGGGATATTGCAAAAGTTTTCCCTGCCATCGCGAAGCTTGCTGGCTCCGCCAACAAAGATAGCTCCTTCTGGCATCTCCACCCATAAATCGGTCCCATTAGAAGCGGTGTAATGGAAACGAACAATACCGGCATCATTGAGCTTGACCATCTGTTTTTTCAAACGTTCGCCATGCTTTTGCCAGTTTTCAATCGGATCCTGTTGGTCAATGCGGCTGATGCGCAATATATCCTGCCATAAGGCTTCAACCGCTTTTTCTTCGTCTAACTCTGGATAGACCTGCTTAGCCCAGCCGGCACTTGGTGCAGCCAAAACGCACCAAGCCAGAGAGCCATTATCAATGCCATTGCGATAGGTGATTGCTGCGGCATTCATTGCCATACGCCCGGCAACCATTTTCTTTGGATCTGCGTCTTTAAGTGCCTGGGGGTCATCACCATCAATCAACAAAAAAGCCGCATTGCTCTTGGCAGCATGTTCATACAAATCGATTTTCCACTCTGGTGCCGTTTTAAATGCTTCAAGATCTTTATACTCGTATTCCAAAGCGTTCACTTCACTGTCCCGCCAGTCCATCCAAACATCGCTGGCTCCCTGTTTCCAGGCAACTTTTGCGCATGCTCTGGCCAGTCGGACCAGCTCGGGATCGGTCGACGAGCGGATTACAATCGGCTGGCCTTTTTGCAAGGCTACTCCTTGCTCAATGGCTAAACGAGCAAATTTCTGGATATATTCTTCATTCATAAAAGCGTCCTCCATTTTTTTGTTTGGGTTCAATCAATCCGCCTGTTCTCAACGGAATTTGGGTATCAGAAATCAACAGGGCTGACTTCACGTTTTTTCACATCAAAAAACCTGAGGGAGTCCTTCAGGTTTTTCTGACATTATGAATGTTGTTTAGGATGGTCTTTTCGATAACGCTTGACCCAGTCCGGCACTTCACCGGGATTCTTTTTGGAACAGCTGGTCTGGCAGCTGCCGCAGTCGCCTGAGCAGCGGTTTTTATGACTGTAAAGAACAGCTGCCACCAGCAAGATCGCAATGATAACGACCACAATCCAATCGACCAGATTCATAAATTGCCTCAACTTTCTGGCCAAGGACTCAAAAACCTAAACCTGACTTCTAGGTTATTCTTCGCCTCTGGCGCTTTTTTCATGACTGAATAAAGGCGAACAATACTTGCCGTCAAAGCAAGCCGTACATAAACCAACACTGCCAGCTGCTTTTTGCAAATCCTGGCAGCTCATAAATTTAAGTGAATCCGCTTGAATATAGTCACGGATTTCTTCTACGCTTTTGTTGGCCCCAATCAGTTCTTTTTTGGTGCTTGTATCGACGCCATAGAAGCAGGGAGAGGTAATGATCGGTGAAGCAATCCGAACATGGACTTCTTTGGCGCCGGCTTCTTTCAATAAGGAAACAATGCGGCGGGAGGTAGTGCCCCGGACAATGGAATCGTCGATCATGACAATGGACTTGCCTTCAATGACATCCCGAACGGGCGTCAGCTTCATCCGCACGCCACGGTCGCGCAAAGACTGGGTAGGCTGAATAAATGTCCGGGTGACAAAGCGGTTTTTGACTAAGCCGCTTTCCATAATCGTGCCACTTTCTTCGGCATACCCGATCGCTGCGGAAAGCGAAGAATCGGGTACGCCAATGACAAGATCCGCCTTGAGATCTTTGTCCATCCGCGCCAGCATTTTGCCGGTTTCCTTGCGAAAGGCATGGACATTGATCGATTCAATCTGCGAATCAGGTCTGGCAAAATAAATATATTCCATCGCACACATATTCGACTCGGGCTGATCGATATAACGATGATGGCGGACCAGGCCGCGGCTGAAGCTGACAGCTTCTCCTGGTTTGACATCGATATGATCATAGATGCCCTGCACTTCAAAGGCACAGGTTTCCGAAGAGATAATATAGCCATCGCCGCTTCGCGCATAGCTTAAAGGCCGCAAACCATATTGATCTCTGACTGCGATGATGACATCATCTTGCAAAACCAGAAAGGAAAACGCTCCTTCCAGCTGCCTGGCTGTTTTCTGAACCCGCTCCAGCAGGCTTCCCCGCTCTTTCATGATCATATGCAGGATAATTTCCGAATCGCTGGTGCCTTGAAAGATGCAGCCCTTCTGTTCAAGCTCAATGCGCAATTCGAGATCGTTGACAATCTGACCATTGTGAACGATCGCAATGGAGCCCGAGTGGCCATGGGCAACAATTGGCTGAATATTTTCAACCTCCTGCCCCCCAGCTGTTGAATAGCGGACGTGGCCAATCGCCGTCTCGCCTTTCATGTGTTCAAGATCCTGGCGGTTGAAGACATCAATCGTCAACCCTTTGCCTTTCTGGGTTTCAATCTGGTGATCTTGATAGACCGCAATCCCGCTGGCTTCCTGACCTCTGTGCTGCAGGGAATGAAGTCCGTAATAGACGCTGAAGGCTGCATCGTCGACGTGGTAGGCTCCAAAGACCCCGCACTCTTCATGAAGTTCATCAAACATATCCGGTTGTCTCTCCTTTATGGACCGTCTGTTTTTTGACTGTCCAATCTCAATCCAGATTATCTTATCAAATGGATCGCAGCAAAAGCGTCAAAGGCCTTGGATATCCTTTAAATACCGCCTGAATCCTCCCAATTTTCTTTAAAAACCGCTTTGCTCCCTCAAATTCAAGAGCTCACATTTACCAAGAATCCCATCACTTTAAGAACGGTAGCCCGAATTATGCTTGAAGTAGAGCCAGGCAAGAATAACCAGAACGACTGAGACAAGGAAAGCAAACCAGGCTGCTGGAAACGGCAGGCCGCTGACATTCATTCCGTAAAAGCCATACACCATGTTGGGAATCGACATGACTAATGTGATGACGGTCAGTCGTTTCATAATGATGTTCATGTTGTTGTTGATGACATTGGAAAAGCCATCTGTCATTTTCGTGGTCAAATCCGAATAAATATTGCACATTTCGATCGCCTGGCGGATTTCAATCATTACATCTTCTAAGAGTTCTTTATCTTCTTCGTACATCGGAATCTCACGCGAACGCATCACTTTTTCCAAAGTCATCTGCTCAGCTTTCAGTGAAGTTGAAAAGTAAATCAATGACTTGGACAACACCAGAATATCGATCAGTTCCTTATTCTGCATTTTGGAATAGAGCTTTTTTTCGGTCGATTCGGTCAGCCGTTCAATCTGGCGCAAATCTGCCAGGTATTCCTGGGAGATCAACAACAGCACATTTAATAGAAAACGGGTGCGGTAGCGTGTATCCAGGTCTTTGACCTGTCCCATTTCCATGCGCTCGACCGTGCTGTTTTCGCGGGTGCAGATTGTAAACAAATAGTTTTCCGTAAAGATAATGCCGATGGGCAGGGTGATAAAGGTATCGATATCCCAATCGGAGTCATCGTCTTCTTCTGGATAATCGACAATTGCCAAGGTTTGATTGCGCTCTTCATCTTTGTCGATATACGAACTCTCCTGTTCATCCAGGGCGGCATCGATAAATTCTGGCAGCAGATCAAATTCTGTCAATAACCGTTCCACTTCATGAGCTGATGGTGAAACGACGCTGATCCAGCAGCCTTGCTGCGGCTTCTCAAGGAGGATCAGCATCCCATCATTATCCGTTTTGAAATAAGAAATCATACTTTCCTTCCCCCAATCCTGTTTCAGTGACTCTCTAACATCCTTCATTGTATAAGGCTTCGAAACATTTGGTCGCCCAGACGGCCAAAGAAAATGACTCCCTGGCCAGCAAAAAGCCATACCCCAAAAAGAGTATGGCTGGTTGATCTTGATCATAAAAATTCAAAAGGATTGATGGTCCATCCAGTAAATGGAATTAGAACAGACCGGTAATTTTACCGTTTTCATCAATATCCATATCCAGTGCGGATGGATGTTTGGGCAGCCCTGGCATCGTGAGCACTTTACCGGTTAATGCCACGATAAAGCCGGCCCCAAGAGACGGCCGCAGTTCACGAACAGTAATCGTAAAGTCTTTCGGTGCGCCCATGACTTTTGGATCATCGCTCAGCGACATCTGGGTTTTAGCCATGCAGATCGGCATTTTATCCCAGCCCGCTTTTTTGAACTGTTCAGCCTGCTCTTTGGCTTCCTCAGTTAAAACAACGTCTTTTGCACCATACACCTTTTGAGCGATTGCAGTGATTTTTTCTTCAATCGAATCGTCAGTATCGTACAGCGGTGCGTAAGTGTTTGGCTGGTCACACAGCGCTACGACTTTTTCAGCCAGGTCCAGCGCTCCCTTGCCGCCTTTGGCCCATACCTGGGACAAAGAGAGTGGATGGCCGTTGGCCTGACACCAGTCTTCGAGAGCCTTGATTTCGTTTTCCGTATCGCTGTCAAACTGGTTGATGGCAACGATATACGGCAGGCCAAACTGCTTCACGGTATCGATATGCTTGGCCAGGTTGGCACAGCCCTCTAACATCGCCTCAACATTTTCGTTTTTAAGATCTTCAAAGGCAACACCGCCGTGCTGCTTGAGCGCGCGGATCGTTGCAACAATGACGACTGCACTTGGATGGAGATCGGCCATACGGCATTTGATATCCAGGAATTTTTCAGCCCCTAAGTCAGCACCAAATCCGGCTTCGGTTACAACGTAGTCCGCCAGTTTCAGTGCGGTTTTGGTGGCGATCACAGAGTTGCAGCCATGCGCGATATTGGCAAATGGGCCGCCGTGAATCAAAACCGGATTGTGTTCGAGTGTCTGCACCAGGTTTGGCTTGATGGCATCTTTCATGACCATGGCCATGGCGCCTTCGCATTTTAAATCCCGCACATACACCGGTTCATCGTCCATGTTATAGCCGATCAGCATATCACCAAAGCGTTTTTTCAGATCCATTAAATCATCGGCCAGGCATAAAGCTGCCATGATTTCAGAGGCAACTGTGATGTTAAAGCCATCGGTGCGCTCAATGCCATTGACTTTAGCCCCGCCGCCGATTTCCACCTGGCGAAGCGTACGGTCGTTCATGTCCAGGCAGCGCTTGAAGCTGATCTTTTCTGGATTGAGGTTGAGTTCATTGCCCTGGTAGAGGTGATTATCGATCATCGCACTCAATAAGTTATTCGCTGTCGTGATCGCATGCATATCGCCGGTAAAATGCAGGTTGATATCTTCCATGGGAACAACCTGGGCATAACCGCCGCCGGCCGCTCCGCCTTTTAAACCGAAAACCGGCCCTAAAGATGGTTCACGAAGCGCCATCATCGTGCTTTTGCCTAAACGGTTTAACGCATCGCCCAGACCAACGGTTGTCGTGGATTTTCCCTCGCCTGCTTTGGTGGGGTTAATCGCGGTAACCAAGATCAGCTTGCCATCTTCTTTTCCCTCCAGGTCCAGAACATTCAAGTCGACTTTGGCTTTATTGCGGCCATAGGGTTCAATGGCAGCAGTATCGATGCCTGCTTTGGCCGCAATTATGTCAATAGGCTCCAGGACACATTCCTGGGCAATTTCTAAATCACTCTTCGCCATTCTCAAGATCCTTTCTTCCAATATCCTTGCGATAGAACAGTTTCTCGCAGTCTACCTTTTTGATTTCTTCATAGGTTTTAGCCATCGCCTCTTCCAGCTTGTCAGCCAGGGTGACGACCATCAAAACACGGCCGCCATTGGTTTTAAGGGCGCCATCATCCAGCTTGGTGCCCATGTGGTAAACCAGACCGTCAACCTTTTCAACACCTTCAATGACTGCGCCTTTGGTTGACGAAGCGGGATAACCATCGCTTGCCAGAACCACGCCATGGCTGACCTGATCCGTCCAGGCAAGTTTGGGTTCTTTGCCATCCATGACATCCAGAATGGCCTGAACAAAGTCGCTTTCCAGACGGCACAAGATGACTTCTGCTTCTGGATCGCCAAAGCGGGCATTGAATTCAATGACCTGCACACCTTTGTCGGTCACCATCAAGCCGCCGTATAAAAAGCCGGTAAATGGACAGCCTTCTTCAACTAAAGCTTTAGCCATTGGCTTCATGATGGTTTCCATCGTTTCTTCCACAAGTTCCGGGGTGATCTTTTTAACGGGCGAGTAGCTGCCCATCCCCCCGGTGTTGGGGCCGGTATCGCCATCCCCGACCTGCTTGTGGTCCTGGGCACATTCTAAGGGGTAGACCCGGTCTGCATTCACCAGAGCGATCAAGGAGAATTCAAAGCCTTCCAGATAGTCTTCGATGACAACACTGTTATCAGGAAGATCGAAGGCGACTTTCAAAGCCTCCAAAGCCTGGTCTTCGCTCATCGCTACAGTAACCCCTTTTCCTGCTTTCAGACCGTTTTCTTTGATGACAATCGGTGCTCCATGTTCTTTGACATAGGCAGCAGCTTTGTCATAGTCCGTAAACGTCTGATAGCCAGCTGTTGGAATGTTGTGCTTTTTCATCAAGCCTTTGGCAAAGTCTTTCGAGGATTCAACCTGCGCGGCTGCTTGCGTCGGGCCAAAGATCTTCAGGCCGCGGGCTTGGAATTCATCGACGATCCCATCAGCCAGGGCATTTTCAGGACCGACAATCGTTAAATCAATCCCCTCATTTTCGGCAAAGTCAGCCAGCTGGTTGACTTTGCCATCATCAATAGCCACCAGCGTGGCAATTTCTGCCATGCCGGGATTGCCAGGAGCAGCATAAAGGGTTTCACATAAGTCTGATTTGGAAGCGGCCAGCGCCAGTGCATGTTCGCGGCCGCCCTTTCCAATAACAAGAATTTTCATTGTCTGCTTCTCCAATTAGTGCTTGAAGTGGCGCACGCCGGTGAAGACCATCGCAATGCCATTCTTGTTGCATTCCTCAATGCTCAGCTGGTCTTTGATCGATCCGCCTGGCTGAATGATCGCGGTAACGCCCGCTCTGGCTGCTTCTTCTACAGTATCGGGCATTGGGAAGAAGGCATCGGAAGCCATAACGGATCCTTTGGCTTTTTCACCTGCTTGCTCGATGGCAATTTTTGCGGCGCCCACGCGGTTCATCTGGCCCGCACCCACACCAACGGTCTGGTTGTCTTTGACCAGCACGATCGCATTGGATTTCACATGCTTGACGATATTCCAGCCAAAAAGCAGCTGTTCAAGTTCTTCTTCAGTTGGCTTGCGGTCTGTTGGGCAGGTCAATTCATCGATGTTGATCTGGTGGGTATCCATATCCTGGACGAGCAGACCGTCATTGACGTTGGTATATTTGAGGGTATTGTTTGGCTCTAATGTCGTATCGAGCTCTAACAGGCGGATATTTTTCTTGCGGGTTAAAATCTCTAAGGCTTCAGGGCTGAATCCGGGTGCAATGATAATTTCCAAGAAGATCTTGCTTAATTTTTCAGCCAGTTCTTCATCGACAATATCGTTCAGCGCTACGATGCCGCCAAAAATCGATACCGGGTCAGAATCATAGGCTTTATCCCAGGCTTCATTGATGGTTTCGCCAATGCCTACACCGCATGGATTCATGTGTTTCAAGCCAACAGCCGCCTTGTGGTTCTGGCAATCTTTCAGAACCTCAATTGCGGCGTTGCCATCCTGGATATTGTTATAGGAAAGCTCTTTGCCATGCAGCTGCTTGGCGTTAGCCAGAGAATACTTTGGATTCATGCCTTTGTAGAAAGCTGCCGACTGATGCGGGTTTTCGCCATAGCGCAGATCCTGCACTTTATCAAAAGTGATCGTCATGCTTTCCGGGAACTGTTCGCCAGTCTTCTTCGTCAGGTAGTCCGCAATCATGCTGTCATAACGGGCGGTATGGCGGAAGACTTTGGCAGCGAGTCTTTCGCGGGTTTCCAGAGTGGTTTCACCCAATGTGTTGATTTCTTCAAGAACTTTATCGTAGTCCGCTGGATCACAGATTACGGGGATAAAACGGTAGTTTTTTGAACCGGAACGCAGCATGCTTGGACCGCCAATATCGATATTTTCGATAATTTCCGCATGGCTGACGCCTTCTTTTTGAACCGTTTCTTTAAAGGGATACAGATTGACACAGACCAGATCGATGTTTTGAATCCCTAATTCTTCGATCTGGCGGACATGGTCGGGATTATCTCTGACGCAAAGCAGAGCGCCATGAACATTGGGGTGCAAAGTTTTAACCCGCCCGTCCATGATTTCGGGAAAGCCGGTCACATCCGAAATCGAAATGGTCGAAATGCCGGCATTTTCCAATGCCTTGCGGGTGCCGCCGGTTGAAATAATTTCGTAGCCGGCAGCCTGCAGGCCTTTGGCAAAATCCACAAGGCCTGTCTTGTCGGAAACGCTGATCAGTGCTCTTTTCATGAGGTTCTCCTATCTTCTTCAAATCTTTATCTTCACCTAAACAAAGTTTACATATTGTTTTTTGGGGATTTCGTCGCTTATGGCAGCTTACTTTTGGCTTCGCGCTTCAATATCTTTGGCCGCCTGGTTGATGCCGCGGTAGAACAAGTCATATTCCTTGGCATGCACGGCGCTTTCCAGCTGCTCCAGGCTCCAGCCAGGATCAATGGCTACCGGCTCCTGAATGATGATCGGGCCGCTGTCGATATTTTCATCGATATAGTGAACGGTCACGCCGGTTTGCTCCACCTTGGCTTGGTAGGCGTCGAGTATGGCATGGGCGCCCGGAAAGCTTGGCAGCAGGGCTGGATGAAGATTGACAATCCGGTTCGGGTAAGCTTCCAGCAGCGTTTTGCCGACAATGCGCATATAGCCGGAAAGAATAATCATGTCGACATCCAGCTCTTTGAGCCACTCTAAAATCGCCGCTTCATATTCAGCTTTGCTTCCATACGCTTTCGGATTGTACCAGCGCTGGGCAATGCCATAGTTGTCAGCTTTCGAACGAACAGGCGCTTGTTCTTTGTCACACACAACGCCAGCTAACTCCACGTCCAGCTTGCCTTCCTGCTGGGCTTTGACCAGGGCGTCAAAGTTGGTTCCGCTGCCCGAAGCAAATACGATGGCTTTCATCGATGGAGTTCTACCTTTCCTGAATCAGTCACTACCCCAATCTGGTAGCTGTCCTGGCCTGCTTCTTGCAGCAGGTCCTGGACGAGTTGTACCTGGCTTGGATCCACGGCAATCACAAAGCCGATGCCCATATTGAAAACGTTGTACATTTCCTGTTCTGTAATCTGGGAACGGTTTTGAATAAAGTCAAAGATGGCGGGTCTTGGAAAACTGTTCAGGTCAATCGATACACCCTGCCCTTCATGCAGCATTCGAGGAATGTTTTCGAAAAAGCCGCCGCCGGTAATATGGGCCATTCCGTGTAAATCCGCTTTGCCAAAAAGATGCTTGATGGGCTTGACATAGATCCGGGTTGGTTCCAGCAGCACATCGCCCAGCCGTTTGCCGCCGAGCTGGTCAAATGTTTCTTTTGGATCTAAACGGTTGTCTTTAAACAGGACTTTGCGCACCAGCGAAAAGCCGTTAGAGTGAACGCCAGAAGAAGGCAGACCAATCAGCACGTCCCCTTCTTTGACAGTTTCATTGGTCAGCAGCTTGTCCCGGTCCACTCCGCCGACGCAAAAGCCGGCCAGATCGTAATGATGAACATCGTACATATCCGGCATTTCCGCCGTTTCGCCGCCAATGAGCGCACATTCAGACTGAACACAGCCATCGGCTACGCCTTTGACAATCTGTTCGATGACTTCCGGATGGTTTTTGCCAACCGCAATGTAATCTAAAAAGAACAATGGGGCTGCTCCCTGCACCAGAACGTCATTGACACACATCGCCACGGCATCAATGCCGATGGTGTCGTGTTTATCCATTTCAAATGCAATCATCAGCTTGGTGCCGACACCATCTGTTCCGGAAACCAGAACAGGGTCTTTCAAGCCTGCTGCCTTTAAATCGAACATGCCGCCAAATGCGCCGATCGAATCGATCGCGCCAGGGACTTTGGTCCGCGCCACATGGGATTTAATGCGCCGGACACTGTCATAACCAGCTTCTAAATCAACGCCGGCCTCTCTATATTGATCTGCCATTTTCGTTTTCCTTTCTGAATTCATAATCATAAAGCTTGCCAAAATACCGGCCGCTCATGCAGGCGGTGCACATCGAATCGCCCAGCACGGCTTCAAAATCTTCCAGTTTCAAAAAGCGTAAGGAATCGGCATGGAAGATTTCTTTCATCTCTTCCAGCTCATAATTGGCTGCTGCAAGCTCTTGGCGGGGAATATATTCCGTTCCATAAAAACAGGAATGGTCAATCCTCGGTGAAGCAATGCGCAAATGAACTTCCCTCGCCCCTGCTTCTTTTAATAACCGGCAAAGGTAAGCGGCCGTTTTGCCTTTTTGAATTGAGTCATCAACCAAAAAGACGGATTTTCCTTTGACAATCGAGCTGATCGCATTGAGCCTGGTTTGAATCTCGTTTTCTTTCTGCTCCTTGATGGGGCGTACAAAGGTGGATCCAACGTAGCGGTTTTTAATCAAGCCGATTTCATAGGGAATCTTCAATTCTCTGGCAAAAGCAGTGGCAGCTGAAATCGCCGTATCCGGAACACCGATGACGATATCGGCTTGGACATCTTCGCCTTTCGCTAAAGCAGCTCCCAGTTTCTGGCGGGCTTTATGCACCGATTGATTCTGGAAGAGCGAATCTTCCCTGGAATAGTAGACTGCTTCCATCGCGCAGGGATATTTGGCTCCCACATCCATCTGGCGGGTTGTAAAGCCATGGCGCCCTAGAAAAATCATCTGGCCAGGTTCAATAGCGATCGGCTCCCCTACATCAAACATGCCGAACGCCGAAGTTTCGGAAGCAAACAAATAACCATCCTGGTAAGGCACATAGTAAAGCTGGCTGATTGCCAGGCGGCTGACCACCGCATACATAGTGTGGCGGGTCATCAGGATAAAGGCATAAGGGCCTTTTAAAATCTGGCAGGCCGTTTCAATTTTATTGACCAGTTTGCCCGGCGCCATCTGGATCAGATGGGTGATCACTTCCGCATCTGATGTCCCTTGGAAAATCAAGCCATCTGCTTCCATATGCTTGCGCAGGCTGGGGGCATTGGAAATCATGCCCGTTGTGGCGATCGCAAATGATCCTTGATGAGCCCGCACCATCATGGGCTGCAGGTTGGCGGTTCCAATATCGCTGTCGGTAGCCATCCGCACTTGACCGAGCGCATACTGGCCGCCAAGTTCAGCAAGGCGATTGGCATTAAAGCTTTCTGCAAGCATGCCAAAGCGCTTATGCACTTGAACATTTTGGCCATCAGCGCTGGCAATGCCGGCGCTGTCCGAGCCGCGGTGCTGCAAGCCATGCAGCAGATAGTAGACCACGCTGCTGGCATCCGCGACATTCCATGCCGCGGCAATGCCGGCTGAATTTTGATGTGACTTCAATGTTTATTCTCCTTGGTGGGTGAAGAAGTGAACACCACTGGCAAAAATATCCTGGTCACAGTTGCCAGCGATGTTTTTGAACAATCCTTCTTCGTACCGTTCTGAATGGCCCATTTTGCCAAAGATCATGCCGTCCGCACTCAAAATGCCTTCAATGGCTAAGTCGGATCCATTCAGATTGTCTTTGCCATCCATCGTTGGATTGCCATTCTTGTCGACATACTGGGTGGCAATCTGGCCATTGGCCGCTAAAGCTTCGAGCAATTCAGGATCAGCCATGAATTTGCCTTCCCCATGGGAAATGGCAACCGAATGGGTTTGACCGGGCTCGAATTCCTGCAGCCATGGCGAGTTATTGGACGTAATGCGGGTCGTTGCAATATGGGAAACGTGGCGGTTGATATCATTTCTAAATAAAGTGGCCAATTCGGCGCCGTCTTTGTCGAGATTGCCAAATGGCAGCAGACCAGATTTGACCAAGGCCTGGAAGCCATTGCAGATGCCAAGGATCAAGCCTTCATTGTCCCGCATCGTATGGAGCGCGGCTTTGATTTTGGGGTTGCGCAGCACCGAGACGATGAATTTTCCGGATCCATCGGGTTCATCAGCCAAAGAGAAACCGCCGACAACCATAAAGATCTGGGCTTTTTCAATTTCTGCAGCCAGTTTGTCAATTGATTGGCTGATATGGTCGACATCCAGATTGTTGAAGACAACCGTATGGACATCTGCACCTGCCCGCTTGAATTTAGCAGCGGTATCGAATTCGCAGTTCTGGCCAGGGAAAACCGGAATGACAACCACTGGTTTTTCAACTTTGACTTTCGAATAGCGGCGTGCTGCCTTGGTCAGCGGAGTTGTGATGGTTTTCTTTTCACTGGCTGCTTGTCTTGGATAGAGGCCCTCATAGCGGCTGGTCCAGAGGGCATAGGCTTCATCAATCGGCAGGCTTTCATCATTGATGGCAATGGTTTGGGAATCGTTGGTGGTTCCGATCTGGATCCAGTTTTCAGCTTCGATGGGTTCGGTTGTTTCAACCAATAACGATCCCAGATTGAAGCTGTATGGCTCATCACTTTGAATCTCGACACCGATTTCATTGCCAAAGCTCATGATGGCTGCAGCTGCTCCGATGCCGCCATCTTTAATGGTTCTGGCGGAAAGCACTTTGCCTTGCGCATGGGCTTGGGCAAAGGATTTGAAGTTTTTGCGCAAAGCTTCATAATTCGGTTCGCCATTTTCTAAAGGCTGGTGTTTGAGAAGATAAACAGGGTGAGCAGGGCCGGTCCATTCGCCGACGAGGATGTCATCGGTTTTGGCAGTTGTCACCGCAAAGGTGATTAAGGTTGGCGGCACATGCAGGTCGTTGAAGGTTCCGGACATCGAGTCTTTGCCACCGATAGCCGGCGTTTCGAATTCAAGCTGCGCCTTGACCAGGCCCAGCAGCGCCTGCAGCGGATTGCCCCATTTTTGCGGATCTTTATTTAAACGCTCAAAGTATTCCTGGTTGGAAAGTCTTGCTGCAAAGGGATCAGCCCCTAAAGCAGCCAGTCTGGCCAGTGCTTCGATGACAGAGTATTGCGCTCCCAGCCATGGCGAAAAGCGGGAAAGCTTGGGATCAAAACCATAGGTCATCAGGGAGCAGGTCGTGGTCAATCCATCGACTGGCAGCTTTTGAACAGAGCCGATTTCCGGGGTGTGCTGGGTTTTACCGCCAAATGGCATCAAAACGGTACTCTTTCCAATGGAAGCATCGAACATTTCTGCCAGGCCGCTCTGGTCGGCGGTATTCATTTCTGTCAGCACTTCTTTTAAAGACTGCCGATTGGCTTGCTTGCTTGCAGCAAATGGGGAGCAGGCCGTCTCGCCTTCTTCAATGATGGCATCAACCACCTGGCGCACCCCGTTGGTATCCAAAAAGTGACGGTCCAAATCCACGATGGTCCGGTTTCGCCAGTTCATGATCAATCTTGGCTCTTCGATGACATCGGCAACTTTGATGGCATTGAGGTTTTCCTTTTCGCATTCTTTTAAGAAGGCATCCAGATCCTTGGCTGCAATGCAGACAGCCATGCGCTCCTGGCTTTCCGAAATCGCCAGTTCAGTTCCGTCCAGGCCGGTATATTTAACTGGAACAGCATCCAGATCAATCACCAGCCCATCAGCCAGCTCCCCAACGGCCACCGAAACACCGCCGGCACCAAAGTCATTGGCTTTTTTGATCAGGCGGGTCGCCTCCGGATTGCGGAATAAGCGCTGGAGTTTGCGTTCCATCAAGGCATTTCCCTTTTGGACTTCTGACGAGCAGGTATCGAGCGAGGTATCGTTGTGTTCTTTCGAAGAGCCGGTGGCACCGCCGATACCATCACGGCCGGTGGCCCCGCCGATATAAACGATCACATCGCCAGCGGCTGGCTTTTCTCGTTTCACATGGCTTTTTGGAGCAGCCCCAACTACGCCGCCCACTTCCATGCGCTTGGCCGTATAGCCAGGATCGAAGATTTCTTCGACATAAGTCGTTGCCAGTCCAATCTGGTTGCCATAGGACGAATAGCCGCGGGCTGCTGTTTTGGAGATTTTGGACTGCGGCAGCTTGTGTTCCAAGGTTTCAGATAATGGAGCGTTGATATCCCCGGCGCCGGTAATGCGCATCGCCTGGTAAACATAGCTGCGGCCGGATAATGGGTCGCGGATTGCACCGCCAATGCAGGTTGCTGCCCCCCCAAACGGTTCAATTTCCGTAGGGTGGTTGTGGGTTTCGTTTTTAAACATCAACAGCCAGGGCTCTGTCTGGCCATTGACATCGACTTCGACTTCAATCGAGCAGGCATTGATTTCATCACTGATTTCCTGATCATCCAGCTTGCCGCGCTTGCGCAGAGTACGTCCGGCAATCGTTGCCAGATCCATCAGAGTAATTGGCTTTTCAGTGCGGTTGTTTTCCTGGCGCAAAGCAAGATACTGGTTCCACGCCGCTTCAATCTGGCCGTTAAACTGCGCATTGTTAAAGGTGACATTTTTGAGGATGGTCTCAAAGGTAGTGTGGCGGCAGTGATCCGACCAATAGGTATCGAGTACGCGGATCTCGGTCATGGTTGGATTGCGGTGTTCGGTATTTTTGAAATAATCCTGAATGAAGGCTAAATCCTCCAGCGACATGGCCAGGCCAAGTCTTTGGCGCATCGCTTCGAGGCTTTCCATCGAATCCTCGATAAACCCTTCAACGACAGGTACATCCTGGATGGCTACATTTTGCGAGTCATCCAGGACAGCCAGATTTTTCTTGCGGGATTCAACGGGGTTGATCATGTAATGTTCGATCGCAGCCAGCTGATCATCATTGACGTGATCCATCACCATTAAGGTTCCTGAATGAATCCGGACATCTTTTTTATTGTTTAAAAGCATCAAACACTGCATCGCTGAATCGGCCCGCTGGTCATACTGGCCGGGCAGATATTCAAAGGCCAGTACGCGCTTGCCGGTTGTGTCGATCTCCGTGAGCACTTCATCAACCGCTGGTTCCGCAATGACGTTGGCTTCCAGTAAATCGATGTCATTGGGGTCGGCATTGAAGATGTCGTAGATGACATACATTTCTAAGCTGAAATCTGGATCCAGGCCCAGATCTTTTTTCAAAGTCTGCTCAAGGGATTTGCTTTCAACCTGGTAGGCTGGCTTTTTCTTAATGAGGCGTCTGGTGTTCATTCCACTTCCTCCAAATAGCTTCCTTTTAAAACTGTCTGTGCCTGATCCGCTTTAAACGCTGCGATGCGCTTGGCTAAATCCGGGTCGCTGAGCGCGATCATCTGGCCGGCTAAAATGGCGGCGTTTTTGGCACCTGCTTTGCCGATGGCAACGGTCGCCACCGGCACGCCTGCCGGCATCTGGACGGTGGAAAGAAGCGAATCCATACCGCCTAATGCACTTGTCTGCATGGGAATGCCGATAATGGGCAGCGTCGTGGAGCTGGCCAGCACACCGGCTAAATGGGCAGCGCCGCCCGCTGCAGCAATGATGACCTGGATTCCGTTGGCCTGCGCGTTTTTCGAGAGCTCTAAAACCGCATCGGGTGTGCGGTGGGCAGACAAAACTCTGGCTTCATAGGGAATTTGAAGATCCTTGAGCTGGTCAAGACAAGCCTGCACGACCGGCAGATCGGATCTGCTCCCCATCACAACCAATACTTTTGCGTTTTCCATTTCCTTACCTGATCCTTTCTTGAAATGACCAGCCATAGCCAGTCAGCTGAAATCGATCCATCCAACGAAGCGGATCGAAGGGGGTTTCATTCAAAAGAGAGACAACGCTTGCAATCCGGAAGACCGGATTGAAAATATTTTCAGTTTTCTCGTTTTGTCATTGTCAAACAATCATCAAGATTTGATCGTTTTTCTTTTGGCTTTTCAATGAACGAGAGCAACCGTAGCAAAGACCGGCCCGTTTCCACAAGCTCTACCAGGGGATTCTGGCCAGTTGTGGTTGCTTTTTTTGTCTTTTTTTGAAAACAATGTCCCATTTTATTTTGAAATTTCTGACGGTATTGCGTGAAGCGTCGATCTGCTTTCTTGGGCCTTCTGTTCGATTTCAGGGTCATTTTCCTGCCGCAAACTCCGATTTCAGTATGGAAATCCGGCATTTTGCTCACAGGACGTCAAAAAAGCGCACCAATCTTGCAGGTACGCTAAAAGATGTTCTGATTTGATATTCTACTTTTGTTCACTAAAGTCATGACCATAACTTTATCCTCCAAAAGCTGCAGAATGTCTGCGACATTCATGTTAGACAAAAGCCCCTCCCATTTCAATGAGGGATCGTGAAAACGCTTAGAATGAACTCGAGTTGTCGCTTTGAAAGCTTTTGGAAACAGAAAGAAATAGAGATTTCTCTTTCAAGCTAAATTCCATTGAATCTCAAAACGGCCGCATATAAGATGGAGTCGTTTATGAGGAGGAAAACCATGGAAGAAAAAGAAATGCTCTACGAGGGCAAAGCGAAGAAAGTATTCCTAACTGAAGATCCTGAAATCCTGATTGTGGATTACAAGGATGACGCAACTGCATTCAACGGCCTGAAGAAAGGAACCATCAAAGGAAAAGGGGCCATCAACAACCGGATGACCAACTACCTGATGAAAATCCTGGAAGAAAAAGGCGTTCCAACTCATTTGGTTGAAGAAATTGATGACCGCAAAACCGCTGTCAAAAAAGTTCAGATTGTACCGCTCGAGGTCATCATCCGCAACAAAGCAGCCGGATCGTTTTCAAAACGGCTTGGCATTCCCGAAGGAACAGAACTAAAATGTTCCACCCTGGAATTCAGCTACAAAGACGATGATTTAGGCGATCCGCTGATCAACTCCTATATGGCCAAAGCCATTGGCGCAGCCACGCAGGAAGAGATCGACACCATCACTGAATATGCGTTTCAAGTCAACGATGTCCTGAAAGACTTCTTCCAGGAAATCGGAATCGAACTCATTGACTTCAAACTTGAATTTGGCAAAACCGCTGACGGCACTATCGTTCTGGCTGACGAAATTTCCCCAGATACCTGCCGCTATTGGGATATGAAAACTGGCGCACATCTGGACAAAGACACCTTCCGCCGCGATTTAGGCAATCCAGAAGGAGCCTATCAGGAAGTATTCGCCCGCATGGGGTTTGATGCCGAATGAGTAACCATACCATTTACCAGTCTCCATTTGCGGGACGCTACGCCAGCCAGGAAATGAAATACCTGTTTTCAGAAGAGAAAAAATTTCAGACCTGGCGCAAGCTTTGGATTGCTTTGGCTGAAGCTGAACAGGAAATGGGGCTGCCCATTACCGATGAGCAGATTGCCCAGCTCAAAGCAAATGCCAAAGACATCAACTACGATGATGCCAAAGCAAGAGAAGCCATTGTCCGCCATGATGTCATGAGCCATGTCTACGCGTATGGCCTGCAGGCACCATCCGCCAAAGGCATTATCCATTTAGGCGCCACCAGCTGTTATGTCGGCGACAACACGGATTTGATCATTATGCATGAAGGCCTGGAACTGATCCAGAAAAAACTGGCTGCTGTTCTGGCCCGCTTAAAGCATTTTGCGCTTGAATATAAAGACATGCCTGCCCTGGCTTTTACTCACTTTCAGCCAGCCCAGCCGACAACAGTCGGCAAACGTGCTTCCTTGTGGGCCCAGGATCTGGTCATGGATTATGAAACCATTGACTGGCTGCTGGCTAACAAAAAACTGCTCGGCCAGAAAGGGACCACTGGAACCCAGGCTTCCTTCTTAGAGCTCTTTGATGGCGACAGCGCCAAAGCCGCTGAAATTGACGAGCGGATCTGCAACAAGATGGGCTATGATAACTGGTTTGCAGTTTCGGGCCAGACGTATCCTCGCAAATACGATACCCAGGTGCTGCAAGCGTTAAGCGGCATTGCCCAGTCTGCTCACAAGTTCTCCAATGACCTGCGTCTGCTCCAGCATAAAAAAGAAATGGAAGAACCATTTGAAAAAGGCCAGATCGGCTCTTCAGCTATGGCCTATAAACGCAACCCGATGCGCTCCGAACGGATGGCAGCTTTAGCCAATTATCTGATTTCTGATACGATGAATCCCGCATTAACCGCCAGCACCCAGTGGTTTGAACGGACTTTGGATGATTCGGCCAACAAACGGATTTCGATTGCCGAAGGCTTTTTAGCTGCTGATGCGATTTTGGATTTGTACTTGAACATCACCGATGGTTTGGTTGTCTATCCAAAAGTCATCGAAGCCGACCTGCGCAAAGAACTTCCATTTATGGCAACCGAAAACATTATGATGGATGCCGTAAAAGCCGGTGGTGACCGCCAGGAACTGCATGAAGCCATTCGAGTTCATTCCATGGCTGCTGCCCGTCAGGTTAAAGAACTGGGCTTGGAAAACGATCTGCTTGAACGGATTGCCAATGATGAACGTTTTCCCTTAACCTTAGAAGAATTAGAAGCGCGCATGAATCCATCTTTATATGTCGGCCGTGCGCCTGAGCAGACTGCTGAGTTCTTTGCCAACGTAGTGGACCCGATTTTAGAAAAGCACCCGGAAGCAGCCGCTTTAAGCGCTGAAATCAATGTTTAGCTTTACTGCCAACAATCGTTCGTTGATATCATTCATTTTCAAGAATTCCTGCCAGCATGAAGATGCTGGCTTTTTAACAGCCATGGGCAAGCACTCCCCACCTCTACTGGTGGGGGGGTTCATGTTCACCTGGATGCTTTGAACCGCTTGGAAAGCTGAGAAAAGATTGAAGAAAGCTTCTTCATCGTTTTTGAGCCTCACTCAAAGAAAACACCTCAAACGAACCAATCGTGATGAATTGATGTCTGAGGTGTACATTTGATTCTGTTCAGCTTTTCATGATCATGAAAAAGCCAAGTTTTGGACAGAAGTTTATGAACGGTTCTTACCGTCATCGTCTTGAAGATCTTCCTGTTTGGAAAATTCAGGATTGCTCTGCCGTCTGAATGGCTTGAGCTTTTCAATCCATTCCTTGCGGCTTTCGGGATCCAGTTTTTCATCTTGTGTAATAATCGGTGCTGCGGTCACTCGTTGGGCATAATTCTTTTCGATCACTGGATAGGTTTGGGCTTCTTTGGCTTCGTAGCGGGCTTTTTGTTCCGCCGCGGCGATTGAAAAATCTGGATCCAGCAGGTTGGTATACTCGATCACTTCCCCATTTGCCGATCTGGGAGCTGGGTTGGGAACCTGATTGACTGCTTTTTTAACAACCTTCAACGTAGATGGCTCTTCAATCCGCCCAGCCAGATAAGCAATCATGTTGGCACGTTCCGGTTCATTATCAAAAAAACCAGCGAAATATTCTTCTTTTGTGAGGCATGGTGAATACATCCTGGTCAAGGCATTTCCAGAGTAAGAAAATCCATTGACATCAATCATTCCAATTTTCGCGAGTCTGGTCAGGACAGCATTTGCGGTATTGCGGTTAAGTTCCTGCCCATTATATCGCTGGCGATACTGGCTTTTCAGATCCGCAATTCCAACTGGCTCGCCAAAATCCCAAATGGTAAGCATGATTTCTAATTCTTTTCCTGTAAGGTTGTATGACATAATCTTGACACCTTTCCAATTTAATGTTGCTGTGTGACTTACAATACTAAACCACCCTTCAGATGTCTACTTACGCTTCATATTAAAATTGTTTCATTCTACTATATTTATTACTTTTGTGTTATTTATTTTTGTATTTCGCTTGTTATTTTTGTATTATAGATTAATTCATGATTTAATATAAATTTATTCCTTTAACATTGTAATGGTGACGTACATGAATTTCAGCTTCTTAGTATCCAATCGGATGTCTTAATATTTTATTTTGAACAGTTATGGGAAATGATAAAGATCTTTTTGATTTATATAGATGCTGTTTTTAGCTTCTGTACTTTAGATATCGGATTTTCTACCCAAATTTTATCGTCGGAACCGTTTGCAGGAAGTGATGGCAAAGTGTTGGTTTTTTGTGCGCCTTTGAACCGCTTCGGCCAGAATGAGAGCCGGTTGTCTCAAGATCTGATCCCTTGTCTGCTTCTGGATTGATTTTTTCAATCAGCGTTTTAGAACCACCGTTTGTCCTTATTCAAATCTAATGACAGTCCAACATCCCCAATTATCTGTTCACTCTTTTTCTTCTGGTCACCCGCTAATCAAGCAAAAGATAAAAAAAAAAAAAAAAAAGAGGTTTAAACATTCTGACGAATCAGAATCTTTAAACCTCTTGAGAGATCATCCAATGGATCCAGGCCTGAAATCAAGCTTACTTCGCAAGAGCGGCTTTGGCTTCATCAACAATTTTTGTGAAACCTTCCGCATCATGGATCGCCATTTCGGACAGCATCTTACGGTTGATGTCGATATTGGCTAATTTCAAACCGTGCATCAGTTTTGAATAGGAAATATCGTTCATACGGGCTGCGGCGTTGATACGGGCAATCCAGATTTTACGCATATTGCCTTTCAGTTTACGACGGTCGTTGTAAGCATATTTAAAGCTGTGCATTACCTGCTCATTGGCAGTTTTGTACAGGGTATGTTTACTTCCAAAGTAACCTTTGGCAAGTTTTAAGACTTTTTTTCTTCTTCTGCGGGAAACTACTCCACCTTTTACTCTTGGCATGTTTTCTTATCCTCCTCTTATTTCACAAGCATCTGTTTAATCCGTTTGTAGTCGCTTTCGGAAACCACTCCAGATTTTGCTAAATGACGTCTCTGGTCTTTCGTTTTTCCATGGAAACGATGAGAAGTATAAGCGTGGTGTCTTTTCAGTTTTCCGGATCCGGTCTTTTTAACACGTTTTGCCAGACCTCTATGGCTTTTCATTTTTGGCATGTGAATTCTCCTTCTTTATGGTTCAGTTCTTTTCAGGCGCTGGAGCCTGTTTCTTTTTCTGCGGGGCAAGGACGATGGACATTACGTTGCCTTCAAGTGATGGTTTCTTTTCCACCACAGCGATATCCTTTACCTGCTCAAGAAAGTCGTTCATAATCTGGCGGCCAACATCCTGGCGCGTCATCATACGTCCGCGGAATCGCATATCAATTTTGACTTTCATGCCCTGCTCAATCCACTTACGAACCTGGCGGAGCTTGGTTTCAAAATCATGCGTATCCACAACAGGAGAAAGACGGAGCGACTTCAGCTCTACAGTATGCTGTTTGCGCTTGGCTTCCTTTTCTTTTTTCTGCTGCTCAAAATGGTATTTGCCATAGTTGAGCACTTTACATACAGCTGGACGAGCTTTAGGAGCAACACAAAGCAGATCCAGATTTTGTCTGTACGCAATGTCCAGAGCCTCATTTCTGGATTTAACTCCTAATTGTTTTCCGTTGGCATCGATGACCAGAACTTCTCTAAATGGAATCTTCTCATTATAAAGATCATCGTTGACATTGTTAGGGACAACTTTTCGGTTATTGATAATTGAATACCTTCCTTTCAATGAATCCATAAAAAAATGGGCGCAGAGCGCACCCGTCGTATACCGTTTTCGAATCGTTTGGAATTCGAATGGCATCGAACCCATGTATCAGAATACATCAGGTGAGAAGGGGTGCTTCTTCTTTCCATTTCTTACCGAGCTATCATAGCCAAATTGTCAGCGTGTGTCAAACCAAGGCCGCAATTTTGATAATTTCCACTATTTTTACCATCTTCAACCCATTTTCGAGTCCCGTTTTTGGCTTGCTTCAGCATCAAGAATGAAAGGCAGAATTCTAATCCCACCTTGGATCGTCTAAATCAACTGGTTTTTCATTGAGAGTCGCTGAAATCAGTTTGTCGCCAAGATAGTTGACTTCCATATAAAACAAAGGAATATTTTGCAGCATATAGTAAAGAAAGATCAGATCTCCCTTCCATAGATTGAGCTCTCGAATCTCATCCCATGTCTTCCAAACCAACTCTCCTTCCGGACAGTCTGCCAGGCTTCCTTCATATTCACTTCCGGTATACAGGCACATCAATTCCGAAAACAGCTCATCTTCAGGATTCTTTTTAAAATTGAACGTAATGATCGCCCGAAGCACTGGGTCTTTCCAAGTCAATCCCGTCTCTTCTTTGCATTCCCGTTTCATACAGGCCAGAACGGTTTCGCCATCTTCCAGCTTGCCGCCAATGCCGATCCATTTGTCCTGGTTGATATCATTTTTCTTCTTGATGCGATGCAGCATCAGTACCTTGTCATCGTGGCATAAATAGCCAAGGGTTGTCACTAACATAAGCTGCCCTTCTTTCTGTCTGGCTATACGGCCATTTTAAGTAGCTTCTTTCAAATCGTAAAACCATCTTCTTTCCTCTTCAACTGTTCGTTGACCACAAATACCGAAAAACTGCCCGATCGAAGATCGGACAGTTTGAACTCCGGCGGTGAACGATCGATCAAACATCTGATTGAACTTGATCGAAAGCCTATTCGACGATTTTGAAAGGTGCCCATGGTTTAAGGGCATCCAGTAAATGAAGTTCTTCAGGCGGAATATGGCCGATTACGTTTTTGCGATCATCCGCTGGCATATCTTTTAAGACGACATGCAGTTCCCCTTTATAGCGGCCATAGCCATCGTTGAAGATGACCAGATCGCCGCGTTTGATTTCCCGGTTATTGGCTGGGGCGATGCTCTCTTTGGCAAAAGTCACTCGCGGCATGGTCGAGCGGGCACTGTATTCGGACATATCGCCGCGTACAAAGTGAGGATGCTCGTACAAAATCTTGCGTTCGACTTCGGTCAATTCTTTTTCCAGAACCGGCTTGAGATTGAGAATGCCTGGCTGCAGCTTGGCCACAGCCGCCAGTTCTTCTTCGGTTGGATAGCAGTTGGAGATCAGAATATCATCGACATCCCCTTCGGCAATTAAAAGCCTGGCTTGGGCATCCAAAGGCAGATCGCGATGGTCTTCTAAAGTAACCAGTCCTTCTTTTACCGGCCACGGACCAAAGGCATCTGGATGATTCGAGCCGATGAAAGCAGCAATCGGCAAGTTGTTTTTCTTAATGGCTTTGTTGCATTTGCGAAAATGATCCAGTGACAGACCTGAATAACGCATGGGATAGAAGTTGTGGCAGGTCGTCAAATGGGCGCGGTCAGGATGGTGCATGCAGACATTGTCAATATAACCGTCCAGATTGCTGGCATTCAGTTCAATTTTCAATCCCTGGGGGTTCGTTGTCATCAAGGCTTCTTCCATACCGGTAAAGCCTTGGTCTAAGCGGATGCCATCGGCGTGCATATCTTTAAAAAACTGCAGGTCATTCCATTCAACGCCCAGATTGTTCAAGACATTGGGGGCAATATCAAGAAAAACTTCCATGCCGCGCTCGTGAGCGAAGTCATTGAGCCCTCGAAATTCTTCGATGAGTTGTTCTTTATTTTTGCCTTCAATCGAAAGCAGGCAGGAGAAAATACGGGAGTAGCCATATTTACTGGCAAGATCCACATACTTTTTAATATTCTCCATTGAATCATGTTCCGGATAGACGGAAATTCCTAAACGAGCCATAATTGTCCTCCTCATTCATGAGATGTAAGCATTTCTATTTAAGATGATAGGCAGACCGTGCTGGGCAAACAAGGCCGTTTTTTACCGGAATTGATTTTCAAGGCATTCTTTTTCACTTGTTAAAGAGAAAAATCTTGTCAGTATTTCAAAATTCTGTTAGAATAATCGAGTCGCAAGTGAGAGCGCACTGCTTGCGGCCGCTCACAACTTCAGCCAAACTTTTTCTGGGATTCTTCTTGAATTTCATCAAAGCTGTGCTAAGATAGTGAAGCAGTTACTGGATCCTTAGCTCAGTTGGCAGAGCAACTGACTCTTAATCAGTGGGTCTAGGGTTCGAATCCCTAAGGATCCACCACTTCAAAATCAACAGCGGCTTACTTCGGTAGGCCGCTTTTTTTTGATATTGTTTTTTATCCGGTCTCACTTTTCTGGAAGGGCGGGACTGTTCGGAATGGAAAGAGATTGAGCACTCCACCTGCAGCCATCTTCAAGTTCAAACAAATATAAATCGTTTATATTTCTTTTTGAGGAACTATCGGTATCCTGCAAGTGACATTTTTGAAGCAAAATGACTTTCTTATTTCTTGTTTTGACTCAGTTGTCTCAATCTTCGGTATTCTGTTAAAGAGAAGAAAAATGCTGAATCTCTTGTAAAATGCCCTTAAGCTTATACGAATAGCCGTATTCTTAATTTGTCTAGACAGACGAGCCTCTAAATTTCTGCCTACCCAATTTCCGGCAGATCTTCCCCTGCTTTGCACGCCTTCTGAAGACTGTTTTCACTTTTTTGCCGAGGATAGGGTCACCTTCTCTATTCCTTATTATTTATTTTATGAATGAAAAAAATCCATGGACTCCATGGTAACGATATCTTCCCGTTGAACGGGATTCGAAAGGATTTACGATGAAACTTTATGTCATGCGGCATGGCCAGACCAGCCGCAATAAAATCAACCATGTTTTAGGCCGCAGTGATCTGCCCCTGGATTCTACCGGTTTTCATCAGGCCGATACAGCCGGAATTAAGCTTGGCGGCGTTCATTTTGATGCGATTTACTCTTCCCCTTTAAAGCGCGCCTATCAAACCGCGCAGGCTGTCTGCCGCTTTCAAACCAATCCGGCCCCGATTTTAGTCGACAAGCGGCTGATCGAACAGAACTTCGGCATTTTCGAAGGGATCAGGCGTGAAGATGAAACCTATCAAGCCGAAAAGAAAGAGTACTTTATGCCCTTTGAAAACGGCGAATCGTATTTAGATGTAGCGGCCCGTGTCTATCACTTTTTGGACGACCTGACCAAAGAATCCAAAAAGACCAGACGGGAGAATATTCTCATCACGACTCATGGCGGCATTGCCCGCATTATTGAAGCCTACTTCAATGGGTTATCCAATGATGACTTTCGGACCTTCTTTATGAAAAACTGTGAAGTCCGCGTTTACGACTTCCCGAAACAAAAATCAGACAGGCTTAAAGCGCTTGACGAATTTGAACTAGAACAGCTGGAGAAGTCGATTCCAGAGCTGGAAAAAGAGCGAAAAGAAATGAAATCAGAGCGGTGGATCTGCTCGGGATGCAGACCATCTGATTCGAAAGAATGAGAACTTTAACCACCGGGATTTTAGCCCATGTCGATGCGGGGAAAACAACTTGTATTGAAAGCATGCTTGTCGATGCTGGTGTTCTCAAAAAAGCCGGCCGCGTCGACCATCAGGATGCGTTTTTGGACTATGACGAAATGGAGCGTGCCCGTGGGATCACGATTTATTCCAAGCAAGCTGGTTTGGTCTGGAACGATACGCGCATCAATCTGATCGATACGCCTGGCCATGCCGACTTTTCTGCCGAAATGGAACGCTCTCTGTCTGTTCTGGATATGGCCATCGTACTGGTCAGCGCCCTGGATGGTGTCCAGTCCCATACGCGGACGATTTGGAAATGTCTGGATGCCTATCAAATCCCAGCTCTTCTTTTTGTCAACAAGATGGATGCTGCCCACTTGTCCAAAGAAGAACTCATCGCTTCTTTACACACGTTAGATGAGCGGATTGTTGATCTTCAGGCCGAAGACTGGATTGAACAGTTTGCCTTGCTGGATGAAGATCTGCTCAATGAATTTATTGAAACGGAAACTTTATCCGCCCATTCCATGGCGCAAGCCGTGATGGATCGCAAAGTCTTTCCGGTTTTGTTTGGCTCCGCTCTTAAAAATGAGGGCATCAAGGAACTGCTTGATGCTCTGGTACGCTTTAGCCTGCCCAAAGACTATCCATCTGAATTTGGTGCAAGAGTTTTTAAAGTGACAGCTGATGAAACCTCAATGCCGATTGTCCACCTCAAAATAACCGGCGGAACCCTTAAAGCCAAGGAAATCATCAATGACCAGAAGGTTGACCAGATCCGCCTGTATCAAGGCAAAGGATTTCAATCTGTGTCCGAAGCCAAAGCCGGCGAGGTCGTTTCCGTGAAGGGATTGAAAGATCTTGCTCCTGGCGATGGTCTTGGTTTTGAAATGGATAAACCCAAAGCCTTATTATCCCCTGCTTTGTATTACGATCTGATTCTGCCTGATGGAGTAGACGCCGTGCAGATGATGGGCTGGATGAAAGTATTAATGATGGAAGACCCTTCTTTGCAAGTCGAATTCAATGAGCAGACCCAGACCATCTCGATTCACTTGATGGGAAGCATCCAAAAGGAAGTTTTAAAAAAGAAGATTCTGGAAAAATCCGGGTTTCATGTCGAATTCGGACCGGGCCAGATTGTCTATAAAGAAACAATCGGCGACAGCGTCTTTGGGTATGGCCATTTTGAACCCTTGCGCCATTATGCGGAAGTCCATCTGCTGCTCGAACCAGGAAAGCGCAATTCCGGGGTGACCTTGTCATCCAAACTGCCGCGCGACATTCTTTCCCTCAACTGGCAGCGATTGATTTTATCGGCTCTGGCCGATTGGAAAATCCCTGGGGTTTTAACCCGCTCACAGCTCACCGATGTCAAGATTACGCTGGTCAATGGCCGCGCCCATCAAAAACATACATCAGGCGGTGATTTTCGCCAGGCTGCCCAAAGAGCCGTGCGTCAAGGGTTGATGAAGGCTGAAAACATTCTGCTGGAACCCTATTTTGCCTTTGAAATCCACGTTCCGGCCGAACATCTTTCCAAAGTGCTTTACCAGCTTGACCTGCGCAAGGCCTCGGTTGAAGTCAATGAACAGGAAAATGGATCCGTGGCTATCAATGGCCGCGGGCCGGTGCGGACGCTGCTCAATTTCCAAGAGGAGCTTGCCCGTGCTTCCAAAGGTACCGCCTCGTTTGCTGCTGAAACAAGCGGCTATGATGTCTGCCAGGATAGCGAAACCATCATCGCCCAGATTGGGTATGATCCCGCTTTGGACCGCCGCAATCCAGCCGCTTCTGTTTTTTGCTCCAATGGCAGCGGCACAATCGTAGACTGGGATGAGGTTGAGGATCATCTTCACATTCCGGTTGATACCCGTGATTCCATTTCCAGCTATTCGGTTAACTCCGGCAAAGTCAGCGATGAAGAACTGCGCCGGGCATTTGGCTATGCGGGCGGGGCCAACCGCAATGAAAAGAAAGCTCCAGCCAAGAAAAAACGGACTGATCTTTCTTTAGAGCCAGTGAGTGTTAAAAACTTTTCCCATCTGCCGATCTGCCTGCTGGTCGACGGCTACAATATGATTTACTCCTGGCCAGAACTCAAAACACTGGCTGCCAAGTCGCTTCACTCAGCACGCGAAGAACTCATCAGCATGCTGGTGAATTACCAGGGCTACCGCGGCTGGTCGATGATTATCGTTTTTGACGGCACACGGCATAAAGGCAGCCATGGATCCAGCACGCGCAATGGTTCTTCTTCGATCGTCTATACACCTGCGGGAATGACAGCGGACAGCTATATTGAAAAGAAAGTTCACGATCTGCGGGGCAAATTTGAATGCATCGCGGCCACCAGTGATGCCTTAATTCAAAACTCGGTGCTCTCGCATGGTGCCCGCCGTATTTCGGCACGTGAGCTCGAAGGAATGGTCAAAAGCGTCAACGCCAGAGCCTTTGAGGATCTCAAAACGGTTCGCTGAGCCATGGCGGCGGGATTGGTCATCGATTGAGGATTCATTTTCACTATCCTCCAACTGCTTGCTGGATTTTGAATTCAATTGTTTCAAGAAAAGATTCATTTTCACTGATTTGGCCAGGCTCTATAAAGGTCTGGCTTTTTTTGATGGGAACTCCAAAATCCGTCCTGTTTTCCCATCTTTTTCAGGCGTTTTTTCAGAAATCATTTCCAAATGCGGATTGATGATTTGTAATTGTGCAAATTGAATGTAAGATGGTCAAAAGAAATCAGCGATAGAGGTTGCGCAATTGACTGACGATCAGGGAGCCGGCAGGCATCTGACCTGGTCTCAAGCATGAGCGCCGAACTGGGGATTCAGGCATGAAGATCCGGTGGGCCAGCGGAGAATATCTTCTGGACTGTCTGCAGGAAAATCTGCAGGAGGGCTATCAAACACCGATGCATGTGAAATCAGTGAGATAGTCGATCTATTTCACTGATTTTTTTTGGAGGAATTGAATGCACAATGCAATTGAAATCCGAGACGGTCAGGCTGTAATCGGCGGGGTTGGTGTTCGCAAGCTAGCCTCATCCTGCGGCACACCGCTTTATATTTATGATCAAAACGCTTTGGAAGAACGTATGGCCGAATTTGTATCCAGTTTTAAAAGCGATACACTGCAGACATCCGTTCTCTATGCCAGCAAGGCCTTTTCATGCCTGGCTGTTTATAAACTGTGCCAGAAACATGGTTTAGCCCTGGATGTGGTCAGCGCGGGCGAACTGTATACCGCCTATAAGGCTGGTTTTGATTTAAAGAACGTTTACTTTCATGGCAATAACAAATCCCGCAAAGAACTGGAAATGGCTTTAAAGCTTAAAGTTGGCACGATCATTGTCGATAACCTGATGGAAGCCGAACTATTGGCTTTTCTCGTCCAGAAACCTGAATACCAATCTTGCCGCGTCAACACTTTGCTGCGCATTAACCCAGGGATTGAAGCCCATACCCATCAATACATTCAAACCGCTTATGTGGATTCTAAGTTTGGCATCTCGATTTTAAAAATGGATGAAATCGCTCAGATCGTCCAAACCCTCAGCCAAGCCGGCATCTCATTTGATGGCTTTCATGCCCATATCGGCTCGCAGATCTTTGAGCAGGAAGCGTTTCTGGCCGAGATCACGAAAGTCTGCGAATTTGCCAAAACGTTTGAAGAACAGTTCGGATTTGTGACCAGAACCCTCGACTTTGGCGGCGGCTTTGGGGTGTGGTATACGGATGCCGACAAACCGGTGGCAATTGAGCAAATCTGCAAAGCAGTAATCAGCCAAGCTGAAGCTGAAAAAGAACGCTTGAATTTGGCCTTTGATTCAATCTGTATTGAGCCGGGCCGCTCGATTGTGGCTGAAGCCGGCTATCAGCTTTATGAAATCGGCTTTTTAAAGGAAACCCAAAACCGCAAGTACATCTTTATCGATGGCGGCATGACCGATAATATCCGCCCGGCGCTCTACCAGGCAGATTACGAATTTGATGTTGCAACCAATATGGATGCAGCCAAGACCGAAACCGTTACGATTGCAGGCAAATGCTGCGAAAGCGGTGACCTGCTGGGAAGTGAGATTACCATTCAGCCCTATCAAAGCGGCGACCTGCTGCTCGTTCACTCGACCGGTGCGTATGGCTATTCGATGGCCAGCAACTATAACAAGCTTCCCTTTGCCGGTGTAGTCTTTGTCAAGGATGGCAAAATCTATTGGGCCATTAAACCGCAAAGCCTGAACGAGCTGATCGAACGCGAACTGCTGGAAGTGGAGGAAGTACAATGAGAGTGCCTGTGTGTAAATATCATGGAGCCGGCAACGACTTTATCATGCTCGACTACCAGATCTTTGCTTCTTTAGCCGATCCCATCGATTTTACCGTCAAGGTGTGCGACCGACATACCGGGATCGGGGCAGATGGATTGATTGCTGTCAAAACCGATCCTTTGGAAATGGTCTACTACAACCAGGACGGCTCGAGAGCCCCGATGTGCGGCAATGGCATTCGCTGCTTTGCCAGATACTGCTCTGATCATGGCTTTGATCTGCCTAATCCCTATCCAGTCCAGACTCTAGCCGGTGAAAAGATCATCACGGTTTTAAGCACCGATCCCTTTCAAGTCCAGGTGGATATGGGAACCCCGAAATGGGAACCGGAGCTGATTGGAACCGAGAAGAAAATCTGGGCCTACCCCTTGGAAATTGATGGCGAGACTTACACGATCTACAGCTTCTTTATGTCCACCGTCCATACGGTCTTATTTTGCGAGGATGCGCTTGGCGAGATTGAAGAAGTCGGAAAAAAGATCTGCCATCATCCTTTGTTTAAAGAGCAGACCAATGTAAATTTTGTCGAAGTACAGGATGCGGACCATTTAAAAGTCCAGACTTATGAGCGCGGCTGCGGGGTGACTTTAGCCTGCGGCACTGGGGTGTGTGCCAGTGCCTATGCAGCCCATGCTCTGGGCAAAGCAAACGCCCATACTGCAGTCCAGCTTAAAAAAGCAAATCTTGAAATTGAAATTGGAGCCGATGACCATGTCTTCATGACCGGCCCCGCCCAAAAAATCATCGAAGGAGAATACGAATATGACTAACCTGCCAAAAGGATCAATCGTTGCTTTAATTACTCCATTCCACAGTGATGGAACCGTCAACTTCAAAAAACTGCGGGAGCTGATCAACTGGCATATCGATCATGGAACGGATGGTCTGCTGGTGTTAGGAACAACCGGTGAATCCTCTACCATGTCCCATGAAGAAGATGACGCTGTTGTGGCTTGTGCCATCGCCACGGCAGATCACCGCATTCCAATCATCGTCGGCGCTGGCTCGAACTGTACCCAGACCCAGTTAGAAAAAGCTTTAAAATACCAGAATATGGGAGCCGACGGCCTGCTTTTGATCTCGCCTTACTACAACAAAGCCAATAACGAAGGCATGGTCCATCATTTTACAACGGTAGCCGATGCCGTCAATATCCCCATTATTCTTTATAACATTCCTGGACGCACAGGCTGCTCTATTTCCGTTAACGCTGTCGGCCGCCTGTCCAAGCACCCAATGATCCAGGGGATCAAAGAAGCCAGCGGCAACTTATCCTATGCCACTGATGTCGCCCGGTTTTTAAACGATGACTTTGTGATGTATTCAGGCAACGACGATATTATCGTGCCAATGATGTCGCTGGGCTCTTCGGGCGTAATCTCCGTTCTGGCCAACATTCTGCCCGAAGAAACCCACCAAATCGCCCAGAACTGCCTGGATGGCAACTATCCTGCAGCTCGTGCTTTGCAGCTGGATCTGCTCGATGTGATTCATAATTTATTTATCGAAGTCAATCCAATCCCAATCAAAGAAGCCATGAACATGATGGGCATGGAAGTGGGCAAATACCGCCTGCCGCTTTTTGAAATGGAACCGGCTCACCGCCAGAAACTGTATAATTCCCTCCAGGAAAAGGGGCTTGTGGAATGAATATCGTTATCGTAGGCAAAGGCCGCATGGGCCAGCTGCTCAAAACCACTGCCCAAAGCCATGGCCATACCGTACTAGCCAATGTAGATGCGTTTGACCAGGCCGGTCTGTTAGACAATCTCGACCAGGTGGATCTCGTCCTGGATTTCTCCCATCCCGATAATCTGGGCTGGGTAGAGCAAGCCATCGCCAATAAACCCATCGCGTTGGTCGAAGGAACCACCGGTTTTACCAATGAGCAAAAAGAATCTCTTCATGAGCTGGCCAAGACCAATCCGGTCTTCTTTGCCGCCAACTACTCGCTGGGCATTGCCCTGCTCACAGCGCTTGCCGCCAAAGCCAGCGAGATTTTGAAGGACAAATGGGATATTGAAATCGTTGAAACCCACCACAACCAAAAAATAGACGCTCCAAGCGGTACAGCTTTAGCTTTAGTGGAAGCCGTTGATCCCAATGATGAATTTAAGAAAGTTTATGGCCGCAGCGGCCGTACAGGCGTGCGCGAAAAAGAAATTGGCATTCATGCCCTGCGTGGGGGCAATATGGCCGGCCGGCATGAAGTCAGTTTCTTTGGACCTGATGAAGAACTGGTTCTGATGCACAATGCCAATTCCAGACAGATCTTTGTCAACGGAGCTATTGAAGCAGCCGAATTCATGCAGGATAAGCCAGCTGGTTTCTATACCATGAAAGACTTAGTTGGCTAGTTCTTTCATTTGGCAAAAAACAACTGGAGAGAATAAGCTGCCTGGCTTGTGGACACAAAAATCGGAAGCAAAAGACAGGTTAGCCGTAAAAATGAAATGAAGAAAAATCAAATGCCAAGAAACAGCATGCATCCTGTTTCTTGGCATTGTTTAGGAGGAAAACAAATGGAAGCACAGGAAATTATCAATTTTATTGCGAATGCGGAAAAGAAAACACCTGTTAAAGTCTATGTCGATTCCAAAGAAGACATCGACTTTCCCGGTTGTCAGAAATTCGGCCACGTCGTATTTGGCGATTGGAAAGACATTGAGCCCATTCTTCAGGCCAATGCAGACCAGATTAACGATTATGTCGTCGAAAACCAGATGCGCAATTCCGCCGTTCCGATGCTGGATCTTAAAGGAATCAATGCTCGCATTGAACCAGGGGCAATTATCCGTGACCAGGTAACCATCGGGGACAATGCTGTCATTATGATGGGGGCCATCATCAATATCGGTGCTGAAATCGGCGAAGGCACGATGATTGATATGGGTGCGGTTCTTGGAGGCCGCGCAATTGTGAAAAAACATTGCCATATCGGTGCCGGCACTGTTTTAGCCGGCGTGATCGAACCAGCCAGTGCTACGCCTGTCATCGTTGAAGACAACGTCATGATCGGGGCCAATGCGGTCGTGATTGAAGGCTGCCATATTGGTGAAAATGCGGTTGTCGCTGCTGGAGCGATTGTCATTGATGATGTCCCAGCCAATGCGGTCGTAGCCGGTTGTCCTGCCAAGGTCATCAAGATGAAAGATGCCAAAGCCAGTGCGAAAACCGAACTGGTTGATGCGCTGCGAACGATCTAATCCAATGCCATTCGGTTTGGCGGCAAATAGTATCTTTCGATCAATATCGGCAATTTATTAATTACCTTCCCGCTACGCCTATCTTTTAGAGATTATATTCTTATCCAAAGATTGTCTTTTAGCCTCATGTTTTCCAAAAATTGGGCGCATTGAAAAGAGGTGCCAAGCAACACCTTTCTAAATAATCTGTTTAGGATAACTTATTGTCCAGAAAGCCTGTGTTGGTTTGAATCTGCCTTTCGTATAGTTCGTCGCTTAAAATAGCGGGTTGGTTTTATGGGGGTCTTATGCTTAAGTATCCTTTGAATCAGATAGTCTTCGTCTAAAATCTTATAGTTGAAGAAATCACGGCAGATCTCGAAGGCATACTTTCTGTTAAGCCGGTATTTATACTTCAGATTTCTTTTGGGCTCTGGTCTATGGAGTTCACAATATTGAATCACAGCGTTTGACAAGTTATATAAGTCGAGTGCCGCATAAATCTCCTGGTAGATAGAATTCATTTTTCGTGCATGAATAGCGAGCTTGCCAACATAGTATTTGAGCTCCAGATAGCTTGTTTCCACAAGCCAGCGGCTGCCATA
>JADGIS010000059.1 GCA_015233825.1 Erysipelotrichaceae bacterium RD49 | reverse complement strand
AATAGCATTATACAGAAACACTCTACAAAAACCAGCCCAGAATTAGGCGCCTAGAAACGCCGAAATTGTGGGGAGGGGGGCCTATACGCAATTTTGTGTTAGACCTGGGAGTAATTTACAGAATAAAAGAAGCAGGAACTTCATCAGAAGACAAATTGGTTTAAGCCAACTACAGGTACTGTTAAACAATACCGAAACCTTAAAACAAAGCTTGCAGCAAAGAAAAGAGCTCTGGATCGGAAGAAATGTTCCATGGCTAAGCTGGAAATACAGCTTGAATCTGGTGTTTTCTCCATTTGCTTTGGCTCCAAAATGATTTTTCGACAGCGAAACAATACTGACCCTCCTAACAATCCGTTTTCTTCAACAGAAGAATGGAAACAGGAATGGCACTATCAAAGAAACAAGACCTACAAGTCTATCGGAACAGGCAAAGAAAAATACTCCAATTCAATGGTCCAATTAGTTCCTGATCATCAGTCCAACTTCTTTATCGTTCGAGTTTCAAGCCCTTTTGCTGATGAAAATCGCCGCTTTTTTGAATATCCCGTAGAAATCCGGTATTTAAATAAAGAGCTTAAAGAAGCCCAGCGTTTACAGCGTCCATTTACTGTGGTAATCAAGGAAGAAAACGGCAGGCTGTATCTCAAAGTAACAATCCATAAAAAGCTGGAAGCCTCTTCTTTCATTGCTCCAAAGGGAGCGTTAGGCCTTGATTATAACGATGGATTTATCACTGCAGCCTGGATTGATAAAAAAGGAAACCTGATGGCAACAAAGAATATCGCCATTCCTAACCAGCTTTCTTCTGAAAAGAACCAGACCATCATGGAACAAAAGATTGTCGCAATCCATAAATATGCTAGAGAACATGGCTTATCGGTCTGTGCAGCATCTATTGGAGACTTTTGACCATATCCGCTTACCTTCCATTAAAAGCCATGACGTTGCTCACCAGAGAGATGAGTGAGGTCCCCTGCTTCGAGATTTGGAAGTATCCAGTGTCCGTTTCCTGGGCTATCCACAAGGCAGGTCTGAAGATATGGCCAAAATATCCATTTGAAGGTTGCGGAAACGGAATCAAGTAAATCAGAATGAAAAGGACGTATTATTAGATAGTTAAGGCAAAAGCACAAATCTAATCAATTGTTGATATTTGTCTATACAAAACGTTTCTAAAGGTCTAAACTACAGACATAAGGAGATCTACAAAACTATGGGAAGAATGTTTAAAACCGAACCGTTCTATTCTCCAAGGCCTTGGGGATATGAACTCTGGACGCTCTCTACACACCGCAATGGCCAGTCACTGGTGCTGCCAGAAAAAGAAAACCTGCTCAAATACCTTGGTGAGCCATTGAAAATCCTGATTAAAATCATCAAAGCGGACGAAGCGCTCTCCGTCCAGGTGCATCCAGGAGATGAATATGCCAGAATCCATGAAAACGACATGGGAAAAACTGAATGCTGGTATATCCTCGATGCCAAACCAGACGGCAAACTGATCGCAGGCATTAAAAAAGGACTCGACCGTGAAAAAATGGCCGAAATCCTCAAAGAAGGAAAACTGGAAGATGTCATCGAATATATCCCTGTCCAAAAGGGAGACATGGTTTTCATTCCGCATGGCACCGTCCATGCCATTATGGGCGGCTTGAAGCTGTTTGAAATCCAGGAATCTTCAGACTCCACCTACCGGATGTATGACTGGGGCCGGGATCGTGAAATGCACATTGAAAAATCATTGGATGTCATCGACTACACCTGCTCCAATGGGGCTGGCAAGATCGAAAATTTCACCAAACTCGAGACGCCCTATTTCCGGGTTGAAAAAATTGTTTTGAACGACGAATCTGCTTCCTACACAGTTACTGAAGAATTCCAGACTTTAAACACCTGCCATGGTTCAGGTAAAGTCGTATCGACCGAAGGTCAGGAGCTTTCTCTTGAACCAGACCAGACGATTTATATTCCAAAAGGAACGGAATACACCATTTCGGGAAATGTCGAGTTATTAAGAACCTGGTAACCTGCCAATCTCCAACTCCTCCCAAAAAGACCGCGCTCACCCCCGCGGCCTTTTTTTTCGATCTACCATTCAAGCGGGGAAAAGAGTGTTCAGGACTTTGCTTGTAATCGTTGATATTACAATAAAAATGATGAAAGTGAGCCCCCCCATCATGAAAGAAAAAACAATGCCGGTTCTTTTTGTCGGTCATGGTTCACCGATGCTGGCTTTGGAAACGGGCGAAGCTGCCCAAACGCTAAAAAAGGCAGGCAGTGAAATTCGCAAGCTCTTCGGAACGCCCAAAGCCATTCTGGCCATTGGTATGGTCAGAGCGGCTGGGTGAACAACCATCCAAAGCCAGAACAAGTCTACGACCTGTATGGATTTCCGCAGGAACTTTATGACTTTCAATATCCGGCGCAAGGTCTTCCTGAATTGGCTGATGAAGTTGAAAAGATTACCGGAGGTGATGTGAAGACCACAACCCAATGGGGCATTGACCATGGCGTCTGGACTGTATTGGCGCATATGTTTCCAGATGCAGATATTCCTGTCGTCGCGATGTCTGTTGATGGTTCGATCAGCACCCAGAAAATGTATGACATCGGAAAAGCGCTTTCCCCGCTTCGCGATCAAGGCGTTTTGATTATGGCGAGCGGAAATATCGTTCACAACTTAGGTCGTCTGGATTGGAATCATCCTGGAGCGGCAGCTGAAGCGATTGAATTTAATGAAGGAGTTACGCGCAATGTAATGGCAAGAAACGACCAAGCGATTCTTCATTATCAAACTTTACCTTCAGCAGCCTATGGAGCGCCAACACCTGATCATTTCCTGCCTTTGATCTATGTCCTGGGCGCAACACAAGGTGAAAAACCTGTAATCTTCAATCGGATTGGTCAATTTGGCGCGGTAACCCTGACAGGATATATTTTCGGTTTGCCCAAGGCACAAACTGATTGATTTAAAAATGAGTCAGCTGTGACACAGTGGGTCTTGCATTCAGTCAGCTGAGCATTCAAAACTGGCAATGACTTCAAAATGAAACGCCCCAATCAACCGATGGACCGGTTGATTGGGGCGTTATAAGTGGATGAAAACGGACAATAAGGCGGGATTTAACCCAGCTTGTGCAGCAGATGGTGGATGCAGTGTTCTTTTTGGACAGGAACACAGAATGGCTAGTTTTGCAGGTTGTCTTCCGTGAAGGCAAAAGGCATCAATTGGGCAACGGTAAAGGTTTTGCTTTCTTTGCCATTGGTGCAGATTACCGGCGTATCGGGGGTCAGCAAGTCAAGCATGACTTGCCGGCACGCGCCACAAGGCGGACAGATGGTCTGCGTCGGGGCTGCCACAACCAGGGCTTCGATATCCTCTCGAAGATATCCTTGCATCACGGCTGAAAACATCGCGGTCCGCTCAGCACAATTGCTCAGGCCATAGGACGAGTTTTCGATATTCGCACCGGGGATCAGATGGCCGTCTTTGGTGATGATGCAGGCCCCAACGGGAAAGTGTGAATAGGGAACGAAAGCGCGTTTTGTCGCTTCGAACGCTTTTTGAATGGCCTGGTCAATGATTTCACTGTTGAGCTTGACGGTCATTTTCGATCAGCTCCTTTATGGCTTCAACGGCAGTTTGGATAGCCAAGTCTGTGTCGTGAACCACGGGATTGGATAAACCCAGCTTTTCGCGTTCCTGGTTGCCGATTACCACAAAAATAGAACCCACTCGGACGCGGCGGTAAGCTCCAACGGTAAATAAGGCAGCTGATTCCATTTCAGAACAAAGCGTGCCCAGCTTTTTCCAGGCTTCCCATTTGTTTTGCAGTGCATAAGAAACGGGCATGGTTTCTGGATTGTGCTGGCCGTAGAAAGAATCTTTGCACTGGGCCACCCCAACATGATAGCGGGCCTTTTTTGTCTGGGCGCCTTGAATCAGGGCTTTGAGGACTTCAAAGTTTGGGACCGCTGGAAATTCGATCGGTGCATATTCTTTCGATGTTCCTTCCGCCCGGATCGCACCATTTGGAATGATGAGGTCTCCAGAGAGAATGTCTGGCTGCATCGCTCCGCAGGTACCGACCCGGATAAAGGTATCAGCGCCCAGGTTGGCGAGTTCTTCAAGGGCAATCGCGGCTGATGGGCCGCCAATGCCAGTTGAAGTCACGGAGATCTTTTCACCATTTAGGGTGCCTGTCCAGGTTTCAAATTCACGGCTGTCGGCAACTTTTTTGGCATTCTCTAAGTAAGCGGCAATTTTTTTGACCCGTTTCGGGTCGCCGGGAAGAATCACATATTTACCGACATCGCCTTTTTTCATTCCGATATGATACTCATATCCTTCTTGTGCATATTTCATAACAGTCCTCCTTTTCGGTCTGTCATTCGAAGATTGATCGAGATCTTTGGCGGCTTTCTGCTTGGAAAGCGATTCCAATTTCATTTCTATTGTACTCTTTTGAGAGTATCTCACGCCTAAGATGAATCAATAATCTGTTATTGTAATTTCGTTTCTATCAGGATACAAAAACTATCTGAAATGTGTGATTCCCATCCCGGCCCACAATCTATGGAATTCTGAGATTTATGTGGGGAAAAAGCAGGCTTTTTCTTAGTATATGTTCCATCAGAGTTCTATATTAAAGATAGAAATAGGCCACTTAAGAGATTGGAATTCAATTTAATAGGTAGTTCCAATTTATGTTTATTTTATTTTTCATATTTATTTGTTTAATCATTTCCATTGATGCCATGTCAGCAACTCACGACAGGCACTTAAATTTTTTTGCATTTGATGAAAGCGCTTCCGATAAGCTACCGACCTTTGCATCGCACCAATGAAAATCGTGATTGAAGGGGGTTATTCAATGGATATCGTTCGCGAAAATACATTCAAGCGGCTGGCCATTATGTGCCGGGAAGGAATTCTCACCAGTATTCATGGCGCCAAAGCCGGACATCCCGGCGGCAGCCTTTCCGCAGCGGATCTGCTCACATACTTATATTTTAATGAACTGGACATAGATCCTTTAAATCCTCGCAACCCGCAACGCGATCGGTTTGTCCTTTCTAAAGGCCATACCGCACCAGCCTTGTATTCCATTTTGGCTTTGCGCGGATATTTTCCCCAGCGTGACTTGCCCACGCTGCGCCATATCGATTCTTACTTGCAAGGCCATCCGAATATGAATACCGTTCCAGGAGTCGACATGTCTACCGGCTCTTTGGGACAAGGGCTGTCAGCGGGTGCAGGCATTGCCTTGGGTTTGAAAATGCAAGGCCAGGATGAAGCGGTCTATGTCATGGTCGGTGATGGTGAAATTGAAGAAGGGCAGATTTGGGAAGCGGTTTTATTTGCTCACCAGTATAAGCTGGATAATTTATGCGTCATTGTTGATGTGAATGGGCTGCAGCTGGATGGGCCGATTGAAGAAATCATGAATACGCATCCGATCAAGGAAAAATTCGAATCCTTTGGATGGAATGTGATCACTATTGATGGTCATGATTTCCAGCAGATCGAGCGTGGATTCAAGTTCTTTCATGACCATCGAGATTCCCAGATTCCAACGGTTATCCTGGCAAAAACAATCAAAGGCAAAGGCGTTTCCTATATGGAAAACCAAGTGGGCTGGCATGGCAAAGCGCCCAATGATGAGCAATATGCCCAGGGCATGAAAGAACTGGCCCAGGCCCGTCAAGATTTGGAGGCGGCTTTATGAGTGAAAAGAAGATCGCAACGCGCGAGAGTTTTGGCCAGGCGCTCAAGGAGCTGGGCGCCACCGCAAAAAACCTGGTCGTTCTGGATGCTGATTTGGCCAATGCAACCAAGACCTGTTACTTCCAGGACGCCTACCCTGAACGATATGTCGAATGCGGGATTGCAGAAAGCAACATGATGGATGTTGCTGCCGGTCTGGCGACTACAGGTCTGGTTCCTTTTGCTTCAACGTTTGCGATGTTTGCAGCGGGACGGGCCTATGAACAGATCCGCAATACCATTGGCTATCCTCATTTGAATGTCAAAATCGGAGCAACCCATGGCGGAATCACCGTGGGTGAAGATGGGGCTTCCCACCAGTGTCTTGAAGACATTGCTCTGATGCGAACCATTCCGCAGATGACTGTCTTGTGCCCGGCAGACGATCCTGAGGCCAGGGCCATGGTCAAAGCTGCCTATGAAACCGACGGTCCTTTCTATCTGCGCTTTTCCCGCAGTGCCACACCGGTGATTCACGACCAGGGATACCAGTTTGAACTGGGCAAGGGGGAAGTGCTCCATCAAGGAAATGACATTGCCCTGGTCACAACGGGGATTTTAACCGCTGCGGCCTTGGAAGCCTGCCAGCTTTTAGAAGCCCAAGGCATCTCAACCAGGCTGATTCATATGGGAACCATCAAGCCGATTGATCGCAACCTCCTGCTGGAAACAGCCAGGGAAGTTCAAGGACTTGTCACGATCGAAGAACACAACATCATCGGCGGTCTGGGCGACGCAACCAGCCAAGTAGTCAGTGAGTATTGCCCGCTGCCTATTAAGCGCCTGGGGATTGCGGATGTTTACGGCCACTCTGGTCCAGCTGAGGCTTTGCTGGAAGAGTATGGTCTGGATGCAAAAGGCATTGCCCGGCAGGTTGAGCAATGGATCGATGAGATGAAAATCCAAACCCAGAAGGATCTCATTTCAAAAAGAGGTTAAATGAATAGACTGACTGCCCAGATCCAGGGCTTGCAGCTTGCCAGGTTTATAAGCGCATAAGCATTGCCAGGAACAGCATAAAGAAGAACTGTAAAAATATATTATTTATATAATAATAATTAATTTGAAATTAATGCTCATAAGAATAAAACGAGAAAACGAAAGAGGTGATTTTGATGAGCAACATTCCAACTCCCCACATTGAAGCGAAAAAAGAAGAGATCGCAAAAACGGTCCTGATGCCTGGTGATCCTTTGAGAGCCAAATTTATTGCGGAAAACTTCCTTGAAAACCCGCGGCAGGTCAATGGTGTCCGCGGCATGCTGGCCTATACCGGAACCTTTGAAGGAACGCCGGTAACTGTTTTTGGCGGCGGCATGGGAATGCCAAGTGTAGGCATTTATACCTACGAACTCTTCAATTTCTATGATGTCGACCAGATTATCCGGATTGGATCGGCTGGCGCATTAAGCGACGATGCCAAAGTCAAGGACATCATCATTGGAATTGGGGCTTGCACCGATTCGAATTATGCAAGCCAATTCCATCTGCCCGGCACCTATGCGCCCATTGCGGATTTCGAACTCGTTCAAAAAGCAGTAAAGCGCGCAGATGAATTGGGCATTCCGATTAAAGCCGGCAACATTCTTTCCACCGACGTCTTCTACTCAGCGGATGAAAATGCATTGAAAAAATGGGCGGAAATGGGTGTCCTGGCCACAGAAATGGAAGCGGCTGCCTTATATATGAATGCAGCAAAGGCTCATAAAAAAGCCCTCTGTCTGCTGACCATTTCCGATGAACCGTTTAACGGCATCGCCCTCGACTCAAAAGAAAGACAAGTCGGTTTCACCGATATGATGAAAATCGCGCTTGGCTTGGCAAAATAAGCGAAAGCAGGTGGAAACATGAAAATTTCCCGAACCCTATTGGCATCCATTCTCGCTGCATCAATGGCGCTTGGTGGTTGTGCGATGGATGAAAAAGATGATGATACCTACCAGGTTGTCATGGTGACAGATACTGGCGGCATCAACGACCAGTCCTTTAACCAGACCAGCTGGAAAGGCCTGCAGGATTTTCATAATAAAAACGGAGCCATTGTCCGGTATCTCGAAAGTAAGCAAGCTTCGGATTTTACCACCAATCTGGACCGGGCGACGGATACCTATCCCGATATTGTCTGGGGAATTGGCTTCTCTTTGGCAGATTCCCTGCTTCAAGTGGCGGCGATGAACCCGGATATCAACTTCGCGATTGTGGACCAGGCCTTTGATGAAACGCCGCAAAACGTAACCGGGGTTGTCTTTAAAGCAGAAGAGTCCTCCTTCCTGGTTGGCTATATTGCCGGCTTATCCACCAAAACCGACAAAGTTGGCTATGTTGGGGCGATGAAAACCTTTGTCAACGACCAGTTTGAATATGGATTTTTGGCAGGCGTTGCTTACGCAGCAGCTGAACTGGGCAAAGAGATCGAAGTGCAGGAGCAGTTTACCGAATCCTACTCCGATGTCGCCAAGGCCAAAGGAATTGCCAACAAGATGTTTGCCAACGGCTGTGATATCGTCTTCCATTCGGCCGGCGGCGCTGGATTTGGTGTCATTGAATCGGCCAAAGAAAATAATCAGTTCGCCATTGGCGTGGATACGGACCAGTCTTACCTGGCGCCGGATAATGTTTTGACTTCTGGCTTGAAAAATGTGGATGTGGCGGTTGAATCCATTTCGGACATGGACCGCCAAGGCGAAGAAATCGGCGGCAAGACATTTAGTTACGGCCTGAAAGAAAATGGCGTCGGGATTCCAGAAAATAACCCCAATATGGATCCGGAAGTCTATAAAAAGGCGATGGCAATTCAAGATCAGATCATCAATGGTGAGCTGGTGATCCCATCGACAGAAGAGACCTACAACGAATTCATCACCAATGTGATTCAGAAATAGCTAGGAACAGCGTTCAGTATATAAATTAAATATAACTTAAATAGAAATAATCAAATCAATGAACTCAATCAAAAACTGAACAATACGAAGAATATGAGTTCACGGTTTTTAGAAATCATTTGAAATCTTTGCAAGCGCTCCTCTAAAAACCGTTAAAGACATGCAAAGGAGTTGTTTTACATGGTAGTCAATAAAGACTTCGCTGTGCAGATGAGCGGGATTACCAAGCGGTTTGGCACCAATACCGCCCTTGACCATGTGGATTTGAACGTGCAAAAAGGCAGTATTCACGCCATTCTTGGCGAAAACGGAGCCGGAAAAACGACTTTAATGAATATCCTCTACGGACTGTATCAGCCTGACGAAGGTGAAATTTATTTACAGGGCGAAAAAGTGGATATGAAAAATCCGAACGTGGCCATTGCTCATGGAATCGGAATGGTTCACCAGCACTTTATGCTGGTTGAAAACTTCACAGTTGCAGAAAATATCATTTTAGGGCAGGAGACCTGCAAAGCAGCCGGGATCCTTGACATGAAAAAAGCCCGGCAGACGGTCAATGAACTGGTTGAGGCCTATGGCTTGGAAGTCGATCCGGATGCCCTGATTTCAGATATTTCCGTTGGTATGCAGCAGCGCGTGGAAATTTTAAAAGCTTTATATCGCGGCGCTGATGTATTGATTTTAGATGAACCAACGGCTGTTTTGACCCCGCAGGAAATTAAAGACTTGATGGGCATCATGCAGCGCCTGGTTCGCGCAGGCAAAACCATCATCATTATTACCCATAAGTTAAAAGAAATTAAAGCCTCGTCAGACTTCTGCACGATCATCCGCCGCGGCAAGTGGATTCAAACGGTTTCACTGATTGAAGTGGATGAAAACAAGCTGGCCGACATGATGGTCGGTCATGCAGTGAAGCTGAAAGTGGAAAAAGGCCCGGCCCACCCAGGAGCGACGATCTTCAAAATGGAAGGCGTCCATGCCAAAGATGCCCGGGGCGTGAAGGCATTGAATGATTTGAATCTGGAATTACGGTGCGGCGAGATTTACGGCTTGGCTGGCGTCGATGGCAATGGCCAGAAAGAACTTGTCGAAGTGATCACCAATCTGCGCAAGACTGATGAGGGCAAGATCATCATGAATGGTGAGGAAATTCAAAATACGACGACGCGAAACACAATGAACCACAAGATTTCAACCATTCACGAAGACCGCGAAAAGCGAGGACTCGTTCCAGATTTCACGGTAGAAGAAAATGTGGTTCTCGATACCTACATGAAAGAGCCGTTCTCCCAAAAAGGCCTGCTCAAATTCAAGCCCATCGAAGAAGAGACCGTTCAACTGATTCACGACTATGATATCCGGCCTGATCACTGCGAAAAAGATCCGATCCGCGGCTTATCCGGCGGCAACCAGCAAAAAGTCATCATTGCCCGTGAAATCGCCAATGATCCAGATCTCTTGATCGCAGTGCAGCCAACGCGCGGGCTGGATGTTGGAGCCATTGAAAATGTCCATCGCATGCTGGTTGAAGAACGCGATAAAGGCAAAGCTGTGCTGTTGATTTCCCTTGAACTCGATGAAGTCATGTCTGTTGCGGACCGAATTGGTGTCATTTACGACGGCCATATCCAAGGTGAATTCAAGCAAGGCGAAGTTGATGAAAAAACCATTGGATTGCTCATGGCAGGAGGATCCATCTCATGACAAAATTCATAACCATTTTGAAAAAGCCAGTGACAGGAACGCTGATTTCCATCTTCTTCGGATTCATCCTGGCAGGCGTCATCCTCGCCTTTGCGGGTTACAATCCATTCTCCGCTTTCCATGCCTTAATTACCGGTATTATCGGCCGGCCCAAATACTTGGCGAATATTGTGGTCAAATCTACCCCTTTGATTTTAACGGGTGTCTCTGTCGCCTTTGCCTATAAAATGGGCTTGTTCAATATCGGTGCAGAAGGACAATACATTGTTGGAGCCCTGGCAGCCAATTTAGTTGGCATTTTTGTCAACCTGCCTGCTGTTTTGGAAATCCCGCTTGTCATTGCCGCGGGTGTAGCAGCCGGAGCTTTATACGGTGCCTTAGTTGGCTGGCTGAAAGCCCGCTTTAAAATTCACGAGGTTATTTCCGGGATCATGCTCAACTGGATTGCCCTTTATTTTTCCAACTGGGTGATCTCACTGGAGGGCATCAGCAAGCCCAATACATCAGGAGCGTATCCGATTTTCTCCTCTGGCTGGACAACCTTCCTGCCAGAATGGAAATCCACCGAAGCGGCTGCTGATTTCATGACCAATCATCCGTATCTCGGAGATGTGCTGCGTACTGATTTCAATGGCGGATTCATCTTTGCGATTGCATTGGCCATTATTGCCAGCTTTGTTCTCTATCGAACAACGAAGGGATATCAGCTTCGGGCAGTGGGTGACAATACCGATGCCGCTGAATTTGCAGGAATTGATGTTAAAAAGAATATTATCCATACCATGCTGATCTCTGGGGCCATGGCAGGACTAGCCGGGGCTTTAAATATTGCCGGCAATGCACCCCATGCGGTCATGCAGCTGGCCGCCTTTGAAGGCAATGGCTTGAATGGTCTATCGGTAGCTTTTATTGCGGATGGCAGTCCGCTTGGCTGTATCTTCTCTGGATTCCTGTTTGGCGGTCTGCTTTATGCAGGCCAGTCGATTCAATATATGATTGGCGCTCCATCGGAAATCATCAGTATCCTGATTGGAACCATTGTCTTCTTAGTTGCACTCAAAGACGTGGTCATTGTTTTGGCCAATAAACTGGAAGCTCGGGAAATCCTCAAAAACAAGAATAATACTCAAGACAAAGACAAGCAGGTAAAAGGAGGCGTTCAGCCATGTTAAATACCATCACGCTGATCATTGGCATTACGATGATGTATGCGACCCCGATGGCTTTTGCGGCGCTTGGCGGGGTCATTTCCGAACTATCCGGCGTCACCAATATCGGAATGGAAGGAATGATGACCATTGGTGCTTTTGTGGGCGCATCCGTCGGCTACTTTTCTGGAAACCCATGGCTGGGTGTCATCTGCGCAGGTCTTTCCGGCGGAGCACTGGCTTTGTTTCACGCCATTGCTTCCATTGAGTTTCACGCGGACCAGACCGTATCCGGTGTTGCACTGAACCTGATTGGACCGGCGGTTGCTTTGTTCTTATGCCGTCAGGCGTTTGACGGATCTGCTGTGACTCAGCCGGTTGAAAACAAGCTGCCAAAACTTTTTGGACCGAATCCTGACGGCATTCTTGGCAATCTCAATGTCGATATGATGGTGGTGATCGCTTTGATTTTAGTGCTCATCGCCTGGTTTATCCTCTATCACACCAAGTGGGGACTGCGTATTCGCGCCGTTGGTGAAAATCCAGCGGCTGCGGATACTTTAGGTGTCAATGTCAAACTCGTTCGTTATATCTGCGTGATCCTTTCCGGCTTTTTAGCAGGAATGGGTGGAGCTGCTGTTACGCTTTCGATCGTGGCGCAATTCTCGCAGACGTCGATTGCAGGGCAGGGATACATGGCTTTAGCTGCTGTAATCTTTGGCCGCTGGCTACCCCATGGGGCCTACCTGGCCTGCCTGCTCTTTGGTTTTGCCCAGGCTTTGACTGTGGTGCTTGGCGGTGGAGCGGTAGCCATTCCGACACAGATTATTGCGATGCTGCCGTATCTGATGACCATTTTGATTCTGGTGCTGTTTGTCGGAAAATCAAATGCGCCAAAAGCGGATGGTGTTCCATATATTAAAGGAAGACGTTAATAGGCAAAATGAGCGGTATGTGAAGTGAGGATCAAGAAAATGAAAAAAGAGACTGGAGACCAGATTGAATCTCCATCAAGAGGACGAGTCTTGATCTCAACCAAAACCAGTCATACCGACCGGAAAGAAAGCTGACAAATATGAAAAAATATAAACGAATCTTTGTGGTTGTCATGGATTCTTTTGGCGCAGGCCCAGAACCGGACGCAGCTGCTTTTGGAGATGAAGGAGCCGATACAATGGGGCATATTTCTGAGGTCATGGAGACTTGGAAAATCCCAAATCTTCAAAAACTAGGCTTGGCCAATCTGCACCCGTTCAAGCAGGTCCCTCCTGTAGAAAAGCCATTGGGCAAATACACCACGCTGCGTGAAATGTCCAATGGCAAAGATACCATGACCGGCCATTGGGAAATGATGGGCCTGGAAACCACCGAACCCTTTGTCACCTTTACGGAACATGGGTTTCCAGACGAATTGATCAAAGAACTTGAAGAAAGAACAGGCCGGAAGGTCATCGGCAACAAAGCGGCTTCCGGCACAGAGATTCTGGATGAACTCGGTGAAGAAGAAATCAAGGAAGGCCATTTGATTGTGTATACGTCTGCCGATTCTGTTTTGCAGATCTGCGGAAATGAAGAAACCATGGGCTTGGACACTCTGTACAAATACTGCGAAATTGCCCGTGAGATTACAATGAAACCGGAATGGAAAGTCGGCCGCGTGATTGCTCGTCCATATGTTGGAAAAGAAAAAGGACATTTTGAGCGAACAGCGAACCGCCATGATCTTGCTTTGCAGCCGTTTGGTAAAACTGCGCTAGACGCTTTAAAAGAAGCGGGCTATGAAGTGATTTCCGTGGGCAAGATTTTTGATATCTTTGATGGCCAGGGTCTGACAGAGTCCAATAAATCTAAATCTTCTGTGCATGGAATGGAACAGACGATTGATCTAGCTCAGCGTGACTTTACTGGTTTGTGCTTTGTCAATCTTGTTGACTTTGATGCAAAGTGGGGCCATCGCCGCAATCCGGTTGGATATGGTCAGGAAGTGGAGCGGTTTGATGAAAAACTTGGTCTTTTGATGGACGAACTCCACGAAGATGACCTGTTGATGATTACGGCTGACCATGGAAACGATCCGACCTATAAAGGCACGGATCATACCCGTGAAAAAGTTCCGTTCCTGGCCTGGTCGCCATCCATGAAAGAAGGAGGTCCTTTGAAAGAAAAGGAAACCTTCGCTGTGATTGGGGCTACGGCAGCAGATAACTTTGAAGTCCAGATGCCTGATCACACGATTGGCTATTCTATTTTGGAAGAACTGGAGTAAAAAAAATGAACCAAAAAGAAATTTTAAGCAAATGTGATCACACTTTGCTAAAAACAACGGCTACTTGGCAGGACATCCAAAAGATTGTCGACGATGGGATTGAATATGGATGTGCTTCGGTATGTATTCCAAGCTCCTATGTGAAACAAGCGGCTGAATATGCCAAAGGACAGATTCCAATCTGTACGGTCATTGGTTTTCCGAATGGTTACGATACAACTCTGGTCAAAGTCGCGGCAGCTCGAGAAGCGGTAGAGAACGGGGCAGCTGAAGTCGATATGGTGATCAACCTTGGCTGGGTTAAAGATGGCCAATATGATCGCGTCCTGGATGAAATTAAAGCCATCCGTCAAGCGATTCCTGACCAAATTTTGAAAGTCATTATCGAAACATCGGATTTAACGGACGATGAAAAAGTCCGCATGTGTGAAGTTGTCAATGATTCCGGTGCTGATTTCATCAAAACATCCACTGGTTTCTCAACGGGCGGGGCAACCTTTGAAGATGTAGCCTTGCTTCGCAAACATTCAGCCAATCATGTCAAGGTCAAAGCTTCAGGTGGAATTCATTCGATGGAAGATGCCCAAAAACTCATTGAACTGGGCGCAGACCGTTTAGGGACAAGTCGATTGGTTAAAATTGCTGCTTCACAGAAAATCTGATTCCATTGATGCGCATTCAATCCCTAGTGTTTCGTCTCAATGACATTTTTAATAATCGAATCTTCGATTTTCCCTTAGATCCTGAAGGTTTTAAGCTATTTCGAAAACTTATTTTATAAAGAACATACATTTTTGGAATCAGACAAAAATTGTCTGAATAAGGTTATATCTTCTCCC
>JADGIS010000058.1 GCA_015233825.1 Erysipelotrichaceae bacterium RD49 | reverse complement strand
ATCAGTATTCTGATGGACCTTTTCGAGGACCGTTCTAATCCAGTACGATATGCCATTCGGGCCAAAGGTACAGATAAGCTCGAAGAAGCATGTATTAACGCTTACTACGAATCTGAGCACAAAGATGATCAAAACTATACTTATTCTCGTCCGTTTTATGGAAAAATAAGTTATCAGATGTCCGGATCCGATAAGAAAAGAATAGTCTGCTTCAAAATATTTTTCACAGAGGATAAAAAAGATGAAAATAAGGATGAACAAATTCAGCTTCTTCTTATTCCTCAAGTATTTGCGGTTATAACCAATTTTGAAGATATGACTCCAGAACAGGTAATCAGCTTCTATTGCCAAAGGGGGAATAGTGAGAACTATACCAAGGATCTTAAAAGCGATTTCTTTGCGAACACTCTGTCGCATAAATCGTTTGAAGCGAATACTTTCGAATTCTTCCTAAAATGCCTCGCCTATAACCTTTTTCGCTTTTTTCAGCATCGTGTTATGGAAGGCAGTGACCAAAATATGACTGCCTGCTCCTTTAGGAAGAAGTATCAGAAAGTTGCTTCAAGATTAAGTTATCATGCCAGAAGCTATCATCTAAAAATTGCCAGTTCTTTCCGGTATCCCAAAAAGTTTATGCGCTATCTTCGAAAGGCAAGGACAGTAAGATGGATTCCTGAACCGACTTAGCTTTCAGTTTATAAATTAATTCGATTTATTTCAAAAAGACAGTCTTCGGACTGTCTTTTCGTCGTGGGCAAATTGGACAATTTCTTTGATTTTGATCTTCCTGAACTCATCTTTTCAATTACAACAAACACTTTCTAACTGAAAATTGGACGAGCAATTAAAATATCATCTATTTTGTCCTTGATTCTAGAACAAAACACCTGAAAATAGACTTGTGAAAAAATCTATGAATTATTCAGGTCTCTTTTGCTTTCTTTTCCATGGCTTCCAGTACTCCTATTGTAAAGGTGCTTGTCAAGAGTCTGGTTTTTTCCATCAAAAAAGCCCGAAACGATGTTCGAGCTTTTTTGAAAATTGCTTTGAAACAGAAATCAATCGGGTAAACAATCACTATTTTGAAGCTTTAGCCGTTTTCGTATCCGCATCTTCGAGATCTTCCATCTTGAAGATATAGCGGACTTTGGTTGTTGCATTTTCAGTTGTTCCGGCAAAGCCTTCAGTGCTTTCATTGAGTTCTTTGGTTTCTTCAACGATCGTCTTGAACGACTCCAGCTGGCCTTCGCTCCAGCCAAGGACTTCTTTCAGTTTGCCCATGCCTTCGTTATTGAATTTAACCGCACCAGCATAGAGTTCGTTTGCACCATCAGCTAACTGATGCGCGCCACTGTTCACCTGATCCGTACCAGAAATCAATTGACCAGCACCATCGTCAACTTGTTTGGCACCAGCATCAACCTGCTTGATGCCGGCATCCAGCTGCTTAGCTCCTTCATGAACCTGGACAGCACCATCTTTGAGCTGCAATGCACCATCATATAAGGCTGCCCCACCGGTATAAAGCTGGCTGGCACCATCGTGGACTTGGGCAATGCCTGCCTGCAAAGCTGCTGCGCCAGCATCAACCTGGACAGTTCCCTGAGCCAGCTGGCCAGCGCCTGTATCAACCTGAACCGTGCCGGAAGCCAATTGCGAAGCACCGGCGTCAACCTGGGTGGTGCCAGAAGCTAATTGTGAAGCCCCATTGTTCAGCTCACTGGCTCCAGAAGCAAGCTGCGAACTGCCGCCAGCCAATTGTGAAGCACCGCCTGCAATTTGTTGGACAGCCCCATCCACAGCTGTTGCTCCCTCACTCAGAGATTTGGTTCCTTCTGCTAATTTTTTGAAGTTTTCTTCTAAGGCTGGTTCAGCCGCTTTAATCTGATCCGATAATTGTTTAGATCCATCGACCAAACCGGTTGCTCCTTCGCCTGCACCGGCTAAAGCAGCACTGACTTTCTGCATGCCATCTTCCAGTTGACTGGTTAATGCCTGGGCAATCGCAACATTTTGCCGAATAGAAGCGTTGGCAGTTTGAATTGCTTCTACTTTTCCATTGGCCGCAGCTCCGGCATTGCCATCGGTATTGTCAGAAGCTGGCGTATCAACCAAGGTATTAATTTGGTTAGCTGCTACATTCATGTTGGACTGCGTCATGGAAACCGATCCAGCGGTTGAACTGATGGTATTGCTTGCATCGGCCACATAGCCGGCAGAAGCATTCAGGTCATTGATTGCATCATTGACGGTGCTCACTGCAGAAGCATCAACCCCTGGAATCTGGGTATCGACGCCGGCAACAGCATCTGGAAGTTGTTCAGCTGTAGCAGCCGCCGCCTGCATAGAACCATTAGCGGCCTGTAAAGCGGCTTGTGCTGAAGAGGCATCCGGCAGGCTTGCTGCTGCATCCGAAAGAACAGCTGCTGCCTCCGGATTGGATTCCTGTAAAGCACTGGCTTGAGCCATCAAGTTAGCGCGCGAAGCCTCAACACTGCTTTGCACACCGCTTAAAGCATCTGCAACCGAAGCGTTCGCGGATTGCGCTGCATTTAAGTTTTCTTGAACGCCTGCTTTGACTGCACCGGCATTTCCAAGACTGGCATTTGCCTGGGCAATCTGGGCATTGGCATTATCTACAGACTGCTGAATCGTGCTGACCGAAGCATTGACCTGATCGGTCCCCACTTGAATCTTGCTTGCAGCACTTGGCAAGGTGCTGGCCGCAGCCCCAAGAGAACCCTGAGCCGCATCCAGGGCACTCGAATCTCCAGCTAAGCTGGCAGATTGTGCCTGAAGCATGGAAATCGCATTGGCTGCTTGGGATTGGGCGGCAGTCAGTTCCTGCTGGAGGTCAGCTTTTTCTTTTTGAAGTTCTTCAATTTGGGCGGTCAGGCTATTGATGTCATCTGATAATCCACTGGCGTTTGAACCAATCGTATTGGAGGCGGAACTGATATTGTCTAAAGCTCCATTGATTCCGCCAGCTGGAATCTGGGTACCTTTGGCTCCATTAAATAAGAGTCCTGCAGATTGTAAGCCTTCCGATAATTTGAGCACACCATCATAAATGGCAGCAGCACCTGCATCTAGTTCATGCATATTTTTAGCCAAAGCAGCTCCAGCCTGGTTCACACTATCATCGACTTGTTTGGCTCCAGCCGCCAGTTCAGGCGTCTTTTGAGCTAACTGGCTTGCTCCATCTGAAAGCTTGGAAGCACCTGCGGATAATTGACCAGCTCCATCATTTAATTGAGATGCACCGGCAGCTAACGCACCAGCACCATCTTTAAGCTGGGAAGTACCGGCGGTCAGCTGCGAACTGCCATCTACCAGCTGGCTCGTACCGGCTTTAAGCTGGCTGGAGCCATCAACCAACTGGCTGGTTCCGGCTTTCAAATCGTTTGAACCATCAACCAGAGCCAAGGTTCCGGCCTGCAGGGCAGCTGCTCCATCTTTGAGCTGGGCAGTGCCATCCACGGCCTGAATGGTTCCCTGTTCCAGCTGGTAGGTTCCATCCACCAATACTGAAGATCCGGCAGACAATTCACCAGTGCCGGCAGCCAGCTGACTGGTCCCATCTTTTAACTGAGCAGCCCCTGAAGTTAACTGATCGGTACCATTGGCTAATGTGCCAGCACCATCCGCAAGCTGTTTGGAGCCATCAACGAGCTGGTCAGCGCCATCAAATAACTGGCCGACCTGGCCGCTTAAATCAGAAATCTTATCGAGACCTGATAATTCGGATAATTCAAATTCATTGGAAGCGCCTAGATACATTGCTGGTGAAGCGTAATTTTTTACGTCTGCTTCGACGACGATGTCATCGGAAGCATCCAGTTTATCGGTCAGTTCATCCAAGCCGGCGCTTTTCATCGTTTCATTCAAGCCTGGCACAGCGGCGAATACGAGGAATTCTTTATCGCCATCATTGACGGTTTTGCCTTGGTCGCAGGAAACGTTGCTGAAAACTTCATTGTCCAGATCCATCATGCCGCCGGCCAAGAAGGTTGGATGCAGGACAACGTCTTTGCCATTTACTTTAACGGTGCGGTTTTCAGTATTTTTGAAATGAACAGTGGTCACTAAGTGGCCGCTTTTGCCTTGCAGATCGGCTGCTTTCATGGGCTTGCCATCCAGGGTATAGGTAATCGAGATCGCAATGGGCGGCTTTTTGGTGGTTTCACCTTGGTAATACAGGTCATTGCCTTTGACATTCCAGGTGTAATTCTGGCCGTCAACAACCGGTGTTTCATTGCCTTTTAAGTTCTGAACATCGGTTAAGTTTAAAACTTCTTTGACGTTATTTAAGCCATCATCGTTATGCAGCCAGGTGGAAACGATGGTTTTATCAATATTGCCATCTGGATCAACGAAGGTATAGACCGTTTCGGTTTTTTCAGTCTGGTCGTCACTTTCTTCTTCATTGGCCAGAATGCCAGTTGGCAAAGTCGTAACAACCATCGTGCCAGATAGGAGAGATGCTTCAAGAATACGAATTGTACGGTTACGCATGAACAGGGATACCTCTACTTTCAGAATGCTTGTGATCGCTGGACTGGTTTTGGACAGGCTTTGGCCAGTCTTTCGTCGTCTTGGCGATCCATGGGTTACATAAATAAAGCAGACTTGGCAGCACGGTCAAAATGACAATGACACTGATGACGGCGCCGCGGCCAAGCAGGATACATAAGGATTTGATCAAATCCATCTTGGCAATCAGGGAAACACCGGAGCAGGCCGCAAAGAACGACATACCCGAAGTGATAATGGATGGCATAGTCTGTGTGATCGAAGTCTTGATCGCTTCTTTGGGGGCCATGCCTTTTTCCAGTTCTTCTCTAAACCGGCTGGTCATCAAAATCGCATAGTCAATGCAGGCGCCCAATTGAATGGTGCCAATGACGATGCCGGCAATGAAAGGTAACTGGGTATGGGTCAAGTATGGGATGCCCATATTGACGAAGATTGCAAACTCGATACAAAGTACGAGCAGGAAGGGCAAGGAGAAAGATTTGAAGGCCAGGGCGATGATGATCAGAATTGCCACAATTGAAACAATATTGACCATCTGGAAATCAATGTTGGTCACTGCGATCAAGTCCTTGGTCATGTTGCCTTCCCCTGCAATCATTCCCTCTGGATCATATTTTTGAATAATCGTATACAGATCATCGATCTGGTCATTGATCTGGTCAGTTGCAGAACGATAGGACGTATTGACTAACACCAGCTTGAGATCATCTGTTTCCGTAATGTCTTTGATGGCATCTGGTTCCAGCTGTGCAGGAATCATTGGGCCGACGAATTTGTCATAGGCCACCACATTGGTGATGCCATCCAGTCCTTCAATTTCTTTGACCATCGCCTGGGTATCGGCTGCCGAAAGATCTTTATCGACCATGATGAAGTGCGAAGTCGTCATATCGAACTTGTCTTTCAGCTCATTGGTGCCTTGCACACTGTCCAGATCGGATGGAAGAGAAGCGGCCAGATCGTAATACTGACCGACGTTAGAGTTGCAGTAGAAGGCCGGGATGAACAAAATCGCAAAGGCAATCAAGATTGCTTTGTGATGATCCACTACCCAAGCCGAGAATGCCGGCCAAGGGCGAATCAAAGCCGGATGCTGCCACTTTTCGATCCATGGATCGAAGAACATCAATAACGAAGGCAGAATCAAAATCGTACAGATGACCGCAAATAACACACCTTTGGCCATTACGATTCCGATATCTCTTCCAAGGGTCAGCTGCATCACCAGCAAGGCTAAAAAACCGGCGATTGTGGTGATTGATGAAGAGGTAATGGATATCCAGGTGGCGTGAATGGCTTTGGCCATCGCATCTTCTTTGCTTTGTCCTTTTTGCTTTTCTTCCTGGTAGCGGTGGAGCAGGAAAATGGAATAATCCATAGAAACCGCCAGAAGCAGGATCATACTTAAAGCTTTGGTGACATATGAAATTTCACCTAAGAAAATATTGGTTCCCATGTTGTACACAATCGGGTACACCATGCCAAGGATGAAGATAAATGGCGCCAGCCAGGACTTCAAGCCAAGGGAGAGAACCACGAGCACAAGCAGCACGGCGATGCCAGTGTAAATCGGGGTTTCTCGATCAATCATGGCTTTGGTATCAGCCGTGATCGCGGAGAAACCGGCGACATGTTCGTTGTCATTGCATAAATCTTGAATGGCTTTGACGGCGTTCATCGTCGAGTCACTCGCTGCGGCTTCTTTAAAGGTCACGATGATCATCGTGGCATTGTCCGCATAGAGCGCATCTTTCAAAGCATCAGGCAATGCCTCTTTTGGAATCGACAAGTCGGCTACATCGCTGCGCCATAATGTCTTTTCGACGCCGGGAATTTCGGCAATTTTTGCTTCAAGGTCTTTCACCTCTTTTTCCGATGTATCGTCCACGATCACCATCGCGGTTCCGGCTAAGTTGAAATCATCATTCAGATGGTCCTGAGCCACGATCGAAGGCGAGGTTGCTGGCAGATACGTCAGGATGTCATAGTTAACGCGGGTGTTGAAGTAACCGATGATCGATGGCACCAGCAGAATTGTGGCGATCAAAAGGATCATATTTCGGTACTTCACAATAAATTTTGAAATCTTTTCCATACCAGAGTTCCTTTCACGCCTGCAATCATAGTTCTAAAATGACCGATGGTCAATTTAAACCCCCGTATATTCCCCGTACAAAGTGGAAAGAATGTCTAAAAAATGACCATTGGTCATTTTTAGACCTGAAACAGAACCCGCTATAATAGGAATATGCCAACCAAAATCCAACAAAACAAAGCCCTCAAGCGCCATAATCTCATTCAAGCGGCTTACGAACTGTTTACCAAACACGATGTGCAGGATGTTTCAATCGCGGATATCACCAATCAGGCTGGAGTGGCCAAAGGGACCTTCTATTTATTCTTCAAAGATAAATATGATATTCGCGATCACCTGATTGCTGCTGAATCGCGCAAAGTCCTTATGCAGGCCATTGAAGAACTCGAGAAAAACGACTTTCGCAACCTGCAGGATGCAGTTGTCTTCATGATCAACCAGATCCTCAATCAGCTCATCTCCAATCCGCTCCTGCTCAAGCTGATCCGCCGTAATCTTTCCTTTGGGCTGTTTCACAAGCATCTGGCCAGCACGATGATTGAAGGCGATATTGACCTGGCTGAACGTTTTAATACCTTAGCTTTGCAGTGCGGCTATCATTACCAGCAGCCCAAGATTGTCTTTGCGATGATTCTCGAACTGACCGGCTCAATCTGCTACAACTCCATCGTCGAAAACCAGCCCGCACCCATCGAGACAGTGAAACCGGCTTTATTTGAAGCGATTCGAGCAATTCTCGCCACAGCTGCTCAAGAAGCACCGCAAGAGTACAATGCCCAAGCGTCGTTTTCGTTTGATTCCCCGCTTCATTAATAGATGAGAAAATGGATTGGCCCTAGGGATACATTTACGCATGCAAAAAGTCTGTCCGCGGCAGTGGACAGACTTTTTGCATGCTTTGAGTGGTGATCGGGTCTTGTCTCAAATGGCAAGACTCATTGAAATGGTCGGCGGCTATTGGGGGTCTTTGCAGACATCTACCCAGCCTGCCGCATTCGAAAACATTTCCAATTCCGGCAAAGTCAGTTCGATTGCACTGTTGGAACTGCCGCAGGCTGGAAAGACTGTTTCATATTTGCGCAGTGAATTGTCCAGATAAACCGAAACATTCTCGTTGACCCCAAACGGACAGACACCGCCTGGCGCATGGCCCACTAAATCTTCGACTTCATCGGCTTTGAGCATCGTCGCTTTGGTATGGAACGTCCGTTTAAATTTTCCGCTGTGAATCCGGCCAAGCCCTGCCACAACGACTAAAATCGGTCCATCGGGTCCCATAAACGATAAGGTTTTTGCAATATGGTCAGGCTCGCAATGCAAAGCTTGCGCTGCTAAATCAACTGTCGCACTGGACTGGTCCAATTCAATGATTCGATTGGCTGCTCCATAGGCTTCCAGTGCCTGGCGGACACGTTCAATTGACATCTTCAAACTTCCTCTCTGTATGCTAGTAAGCATCAATTCTTAAGCTAGGCAATTTCGTTCGCATTCAAACTTCTTCAGCCATCAAATTCTCCGCTGATGTAAACAGATGAAACGAAATGAAACTAGTTGAAAGTCTAATCAATCTGTGATCGCTCGTCAATTTTGACCCAATGAAAAAAGAGGCTGACTCTGCCTTTTTGACAGAATTCAGACTCTTCTATACCCGGATCCTATGCTCAGTCAATTCTACGCTTTCAAATGCTGAGCCCGCTTACCATAAAATGAGTGGGCATTAATAGCCGTAGCGCCTTCGTAAGTGAACCAGATAGTAAATGCTCACCAGCAAAGATAAAGCTTCTGCAACCGTTGTAGCCAGCCATACCCCCTCCAGGCCTAACCACATTGGTAAAAGCAGAACTGCACCAACCTGGAAGATGAAGGTACGCATCAAGGAAATGATGGCCGAAACGACACCATTGTTGAGTGCTGTAAAGAAGCTGGACGCAAAGACGTTAAAACCAGCCGCTAAAAAGCATAAAGAATAGATGCGAACCGCATGCTGGGTCATCTCCATCAGTGTATCGGAATAGGAAACAAAGACAGAACTGAGCATAGGCGCTAACAGATCGGAAATCACAACGATCGAAATTGAAGCCACAACAATAATCGTGATCGATTTTTTGAGCAGGCTATGCAGCTCCTCATGGTTCTGGGCCCCATACTGGTACCCAATACAAGGCGCTGTGGCCATCGAATAGCCAAGAAAAGCTGAGATCAGCAAGAAGGTCATGTACTGAATGATGCCGTAGACAACTACACCATCGGGTCCAGTGATCTGCATGAGCACTAAATTATAAAGCAAAGCAACCAGACTCATCGATACATTGGTCACCATCTCGCTCATGCCGTTGAAGCAGGCTTTTCCTAACGCTTTAAGCCGCCATTTAAAGCGGGTAAGATGAATCGGGCATTCCTGGTGCTTGTAAAACCAGACCAAGGGAATGATCGAACCCACCACCCAGTTGAGGGCGGTCGCAAAGGCGGCACCAAAGATTCCCCAGCCAAAAATCGCAATGCAGACATAATCCATGACCATGTTCATCACGCCAGCTGCCAGTGAAATTGTCAAGCCAAACTGCGGTTTGCCGGCAGCCACTAAAAAGGACTGAAACGAAGCCGACATGAAACTGAAGGCCATGCAGGCAAAAAGCGGCAGGCCATACGCAATGCAATCCGGAATCAGATCCGGAGTTGCGCCACACAGCTGAGCTAACGGCGTGATAAAGATCATGGTAAACACTGAAATGACCAGGCCAAGAATAATCTCGAAGACAATCATCATCGTGAAATACTCACTGGCTCGCTGTTCTTGCTTCTCCCCTAATGTTTTGGAAACCAGCGCTGTTCCGCCCGTTCCGATCATAAAACCAAAGGATTGGAAAATCCCCACGGCCGGCCAGATCAGGTTGAGCGAAGTAAAGGCTTCCTGGCCAACCAGATTGGAAACAAACAACCCATCAACAATCGTATAGAGACTTGTAAACATCATCATGATGATACTTGGCAGCGCAAAGCGCAGCAGCTTTGGGGTTGTAAAATGTTCTGAAATTTGCATCTGCATGAAATTCACCTTCCCTTCATGAAACGTGCAGGCTCTATCCTATCCTTTATCTAAACGGTTTTCGTCTCTTTTTTATCTGATATGGGATGTAACTCTTTTCAATCATGAAACATTTTCACCACAGATCAGGTATTTTATACGATCTTTTTTGGAAGATTGGATTCAGTCCTGTTTGGACTTTGGGCAGATTGAAATTTTTTGCGTAGCAATCTTGTCCTGGAAGGCCTGATCATGTTCAACCAGAATCATCGTCGGCTCAAAACTCAAGATCAGATCCTCAATTTGTTTTCTGGAATCAATATCGATGTAATTCAGCGGCTCGTCCCAGACATAAAGATGCGCTTGCTGGCATAAGCTGCAAGCAATCAAAACCTTCTTTTTCTGGCCGGCTGAGAAAGACTCCAAGTTTTTTTCAAACTGAACCCGTTCAAATCCCATTTTGCGCAAGATCGCCTTCAACAGGCTTTCATCCACATTTGAATCCAAGGCAAACTGCTTTAAATCTCCCTGTAGAAAGGAAGTATTCTGCGGGACATAGGAGATTTTCAGCCTGGCCGGCGCATAGAAATCGCCGCTATAGGCAATGGGTTGGCGGCAGATCAGCTTAAGCAAGGTTGATTTTCCCGAGCCATTGCCGCCATCCAGGACAATCCGGTCTTTCTTTTGGACAGAGAAACTGACCGGCTCACAAATCGGCTTGCCATCATATTCACAAACCACATCGTGTAACGAAACCATGGTTCCGGACAGGTCCTTGCAAGCCGCCAGTTTAAGATCTTCGACTTCCTCCAAATCTTGGAGCAAACCGGATTTTTCTTCGATCGCTTTATTTTTGCGCTTTTCAATCGCTTTGGCCCGCTTCATCATCTTGGCCGACTTATGCCCAATATAGCCGCGGTCAACCGGGCCGTTTCCATATTTAGAGGCCTCGACCTGGTCAGACCAGCCTGCAGTCTGTCGGGCTGATTTTTGCATGGCTGTGATTTCTTTTTTCAGCAGGGTATGGCGGTTTTGTTCAGCTGCCTGCTTCTTTTCAAAATTCTCAGCCCAGGAAGAATAGGTTCCGCTTTGGATTTCGAGCGTACTGCGGTTAATGGCCAACACATGATCGATGCAGCCATCCAAAAAGGCGCGGTCATGGCTGACCAGAATAAAGCCTTTCTTGCGCTGCAAATAGTTGGCTACGACTTTTCGGCCATGGGTATCCAAATGGTTGGTTGGTTCATCAATGAGCAGAAAATGGCCTTCATTTAAAAAGAGCGCCGCCAATAAAATCTTGGTCTGTTCGCCATTGGACAGCGTCGAAAAAGGGCGCCACAAAACCTCTTCTTCAACTTCCAGCAAAGAGAGTTCGCGAACGATCTGCCATTGCAAAGCTTCAGGACAAACTGTTTCTAAAACATTGATCGTCAAATCGTCTTTATCCTGGACATCGTAAGGAAAATAGTCAAAGAGCACAGGGGACTGAATGCGTCCTCTGTATTCATATTGATGATTCCGGTTTTCCAAAAGCCGCAGTAAAGTAGTCTTTCCCCGGCCGTTGCGGCCAACCAATCCGAGTTTCCAGCTGGTATCAATTTGTAAACTGATCTCTTCAAATACATTCTCACTGCTTGTCGGATATCCAAACGTGAGATTTTCGATTCGAATCATTGCCATTGTGACCCCTCCATTTCAAATTTCGAATTCAAAAATGAAGGCTCAAAAAAGAGCCGCGGAAATGAAGTCCGACGGCTCGAATAATCACAAGACAGACATTGAAAGCAAAAGACTGCAGCCAGAGACGAGGCATTGTCTTTGCCAAAAGCAGGCCGCCATGCAGCGGCCATTCACGAGGCTTCAATAAAGGGCGCAAGGCTTCAATGCTGAAAGATTCAATGGATGGATTGAAATTGGGTTGGTGAGATCGAACAGACGGTTTCGTTTTCCGATCGATCAATGACTTTTTTAAAGCGCACTAAAAAATTCGTCTATTTTGAAAAAACAGCCAGAATATGGTTTTCAGACGCCAAATTTCATTGACCGGTTGTTATTTTGCGGAAAAAGAACTCATCTTTTCACCTCACTTCTCACTGCTTCAAGCAAACCACATCGCTTCGATAAAAGCAACTGTCTTTGCCGTAAGCCAAAAGAAAATGTTTTGCGTGTGGTTTTGCTCTAAAAACTGACCGCTCTTCTTTGCTTGTTCTTTCTCTGCTTGTTAAGAAAGAACAAGTTTCTTCTTTTCGAAAACAGCGGCTCATCTTGCGAGCATAGCCAGGCACCGATCATCCTCAAAGCCAATGCAATGAAATAGTTGAGATCTGGCATTTCATGAAAAATGATCAGCGATAAAAATGTCGCAATAAACGGAGCGAATGGCATAGTAATCACTCGTTCTGGCCGCTCCAACCAGTCGTTGGGCATAGATGTAGAAGTAAATGCTTCAGCCATAAGCAATAAATTCAACCATCATCACCAATAAAACCACTTTCAAAGATGGAATTTTTTCGCCGGAAAGTAACCCAATCAGAATAGAGCCACCGCCAGAAAAGACTCCTTTTAACAAAACGATCTGCAAAGGATCTTAGAAGAAAGCCGACGCGTACAGTTGTTTTCAAATCCCCACAACGTTGCCGCCAGCACGACCAGCAGCGAACCTACAGAAAACTGAAGGCTTTCGCCGCCTTCAAAAGAAAGCAGTCCGCATGAGATCATTACAAACAGTATTCCCAACCAGAGCTGCTGGCTGATTTTTTCATGAAAGAAAACCAGGGCAATCAATACCGTGGCGACAATCTCAAAATTATTGAGCAAAGAAGCATTGGCGGCTGTTGTCAACCGCAGACCAAACATCAAACAGATTAGAGCTGCTATATCCAGCACGATCATCGCAATGGTGTCAGGCAGCTAGGCCCGTGTCAGTTTCAGCTTCTGCTTTTGGGTATGGCGCAGATGGCGGATGAGGGCAATGCCAGCATTCCAAACCCTGCTATATAAAAAGCCAGCTATAAAATTGGCGGCATCTTTTGAAGAAAGAGTTTAGAAAATGGAGCATTGATCACATACAAAGCTGCCGCTAAACTTGCAAAAGCGATTCCCTTTTTCAATCGATTTGTATTCATATTTTGCGCTGTCTTCATCGAAAATATCTCCAGATCATAAGCTTTAGCCACAATCCATTTATGATCAATTGTTTTTGAGACTAACAATTTTGTCAATTGATTCGATGATCGTATAAAAAGGTAAATTCAGCTTTATTCGGTATGATGTAAATATCTGGGTAAACGTTTTCTTTATCCTTGCCTATTCTAAACAAAGAAAGCTTTTCTCAGTATTCACAATTTAATGAAAGGCCGATTGAGCAAACGACCGCTCTTTTTCAGCTCTCCCTTTCACTTCAAACAATTTATAGTTAAATGATTTAAATTTATTTTGATGGAACAGGAGGATTCACGATGTTTTCAATGGATTCGTTTAGTCTGAAAGGAAAAGTCGCCCTGGTTACTGGTGCTGCCTATGGAATCGGATTTGCGATTGCCAAAGCACTTGCCCAAGCCGGAGCCACCATTATCTTCAATGCCCGTAACACTGAGCATATCAACAAAGCACTGGCAGATTATAAAGCAGATGGAATTGATGCCCATGGCTATATCTGCGATGTCACCGATGAACAAGAAGTCCAGACGCTTGTCAAACAAGTCGAAGCAGATTTTGGAACAATCGATATTCTGGTTAATAATGCAGGAATCATCAAGCGAGTTCCCATGCTGAACATGAGTGTCGAAGATTTTCGCAAAGTCGTAGATATTGACCTGACCGGGCCTTTCATCGTATCCAAAGCTGTCCTTCCCGGCATGATCAAAAAGGGACATGGCAAAATTATCAATATCTGCTCGATGATGTCCGAACTGGGTCGTGAGACTGTTTCTGCTTATGCGGCGGCCAAAGGCGGCTTGAAAATGTTGACGAAAAATATCTGTGCTGAATTTGGCAGTGCGAATATCCAGTGCAATGGCATTGGTCCTGGCTATATTGCCACTCCACAGACTACACCACTCAGAGAACCTCTACACGATGGATCCAAGAACCCCTTCGACCAGTTTATTCTTTCAAAAACTCCGGCCGGCCGCTGGGGGACTCCGGAAGATTTAATGGGACCAGCTGTCTTTTTAGCCAGCGATGCCAGCAATTTCGTTAACGGCCACATCTTGTATGTCGATGGCGGTATTCTGGCTTACATCGGAAAACAGCCTGAATAGGCCAATCGTACAAATCAAAAAGTCAAACAATGCGTCGAACCAAAACGATGTCTTCAATATGAGAAAACGATCAGGAGGACAAAATGAGAATTGCACTCATCAACGAAAATTCACAGGCTACTAAAAACAGCCTCATCTACAGCATTTTAAAAGAAGAAGCCCAAAAAGCCGGCCATACGGTAGATAACTATGGCATGTACAGTGCCGACGATCCCCACCAGCTGACTTACGTGAAAAACGGACTGCTGGCTTCGATTCTGTTAACGGCGAAAGCCGCTGATTTTGTCGTAACCGGCTGCGGAACCGGCCAAGGGGCCATGCTTGCCTGCAATGCCTTTCCCAATGTATTGTGCGGCCATATCGCCAATCCACTGGATGCTTATCTGTTTGGCCAGGTCAATGACGGCAACTGTGTGGCGATTCCCTTTGCTCAGAACTTTGGCTGGGGTGCTGAAATCAATCTTCGCTATATCTTTGAAAAGCTGTTCTCTGAACCATTTGGCGGTGGCTATCCTAAAGAACGAGCTATTCCAGAACAGACCAACAAAAAAATCCTGGATGAAGTCAAAGCCATTACGACCCACTCTTTGATCGACATCCTGCATGATATCGATCAAGACTTCTTAAAGTCGACCATTGACTATCCAGAATTTAAAGAGCTGTTCTTTGCCAACTGTAAAGAGTCACAGATTGCTGAATACCTGCAATCTGTCCTTGCCCAATAGCAGATAAAATTTGAAAGCAAACAGATCAGTCCATTTATACTTCAATTATTTTACTCGTTATTAATACCAAACTTTAAATGCAGGGAGCGGCCAGCTCATTTTTCAGATCAACCGGCCGCTCCTTTTACTTAGAACTTTCCCAGTCGATTCCCCTATACGAGGCAGACTATGATTTCCGTGGTCTGTCTCGTTTTTTAGGTGCTGGATCATCGGATTTTGGAATAAGGCCAAGACCTTCTAGTATGAGCAGTTGATTTTTATTCATTCTTTGTATTTTCCACTCGCCATAATTGGTTGTTCTAATCTTTTGGGCATGTTTTAGGATTCTCATAATTTCTTTATAGGTTTTCTTCTCCATCAATCCCTTAACATTAAACGTGTGGAGCAGTTTAAATGTAACAATTGTGCTGATAAAGTCGATAAACTCACATCCAATTACAGATTCATTATCATGAACCCGGGTGTCATCGAACTCCAGAGAATGCTTAT
>JADGIS010000057.1 GCA_015233825.1 Erysipelotrichaceae bacterium RD49 | reverse complement strand
TGTATGGATTGTTCGTCTCTGGTAAGACTCTTCCATCCTACGGGAGATCTTTTTTGTTTTCCATATTTCTTTTTTGACATATCAAATTCAGCCACCAACCCAATCCCACCAATTTTTTCAGAGACCCTCTTTTTTTAAGAATTTCGCTCCTCTTTGATTTGAATTTCTTTCGTTTTTTCACATCCGGCCGTTTAGCCGTTTTGAAAGACGTTTTCAAGGGAGCTGACCAGTAAAGGACGTACCCACAAATTGGGAAAAGAACGGGCAGCTTTCAATGCAATAACTTCAAATAGAGTCAATAAACCCTAATTCAAAGTTGCTATTCACTCACAAAATTTGTCTTTCGAAGGCAAGAAAGCCGTTTTTGAATAACAGGTTTTCGTGAAGCCCAGGATGAATTTATATTGTTTTTGTATGCTGATATAACTTTAATTTAATGATTAAAAAACAGTATTGTACTTTCCGCTCGAAAAGAACCAAAATCATACAGTTTTTCACTAGTTCCATTCACGGATTGCAACAAAAATGTATTTTAAATTGTCGCATCCATTCAAAAATTGTCGTATTTATCTAAAAATGCGTGATCTTTTAACTATGAGGAAAATCATGCATAAAATATGCATAAATCGAATTGTGTGAGAGATATGTTTTTAGCCCTCAGTTATTGCCAGAAAACCTTTTGACGGTGTAACGTATTAACTAACAAATTCCTCTGAAAAATGGGCTGATTTTGATTTGATTTCAATCAGAAAGGATGCCTTCAAAAAAATTTTCAGGACATGTCAACGCAGAGTCTTTCTCTCGTGTTGTAGACTTTAATGGATTGTTATGAATTTGTTCAGAAATCGAGGTGTTTTGATGAAATTGATTGAAAAAGATGGAAATAAAATTGCCGCCGTCTTAAGTGTCGCTTCCGCTTTGGCTGCTGGCTATTCCGTACATACGATGTTCTCTGCGCTGCACCCTGTCGCTCTTGCCCAGGACAACCAGGATGACGCACTGGCAAAAGAAGTCAGTGATTCCTACTATATCGAGGAAGCTGAAACAGCCTCGGTTCCTGAAGTTTGGAATCTTTCCCAAACAAATTCGATTCCAGAACAGTCAGCAGAAGATGTGAATGTTGTTGAATCGAATCTTGAAGCTGCTGCAGATGCTTCTCCTTTAGAAATGGCTGCTCCAGTAGAAATGGCTGCTCCAGCAGAAAACCAGGAAGCACCAGCCCCTGAAGAGAATACCGTTTTGGTTGAAGCGTATATTGTTGAACAGCCGGTTGTCTTTGAGCAAACACCAGAGGCTGTTGACACGGCTGCCCAGCAAGCCCCGGTAGAAGATGCGGCTGAATTTGCAGAGACGCCGGCCGAAGCTGTGGATGCTGCTGCCCAGCCAACCCCAGTAGAAGGGCTGACTGAGTCAATAGAAACTCCGGTTGAAGCCGCTGCTGCAGATGCTGAAGTTGAACAAGCACCCGCTGAAGTGCCAGTTGAGCAGGAAGCACCCGTTGAACTGCCCCCAGTCGATGTGGTGGAAGAAGCGCCAGCAGTTGTGGAAGAAACACCGGCAGTTGTGGAAGAAGCGCCGATCCCCTACGAAAACGATGGCCCGACTGCGGAAGAACTGCCGGATCCAAATGGTGAGATTCCAATTCTTGAAGAAGTTCCGACTGTTGAAACGGCTGAAGATCCGACTGTGACGCCTGTTGTACCAGCCCCTGACCAAGTGCCAGTGGAAGACCAAATTGAGCTGCCGCCCGTAGAACCGGCTCCTGCTCCTGTTGATCCCGTAGAGCCAGCACCAGCTCCTGTTGATCCCGTAGAGCCAGCACCAGCTCCTGTTGATCCTGTGGAACCAGCACCAGCTCCTGTTGCTCCTGTGGAAGTTCCAGACACGCAGGCGCCAGAAGAACAATATGATCAATACAGCGATCTGAATGCCCGGATTGCTGATGAAGCATTAAAGCTTGTCGGCGTAACCGATGGCTGGCAGTGCACCGAAGTCGTTCAAGCCGCTTTGGCCAATGCCGGCGTGCAGGATGCAGCCAGCCTCTGGCCGCGTGAATACGAAGCCATGTTTGGCAGCGCCACCTCAAATCCGCAGCCTGGAAACCTGATTTACTATAATCAGGGCGGTGATGGCTTAGACCATATAGCGGTTTACGTGGGTGATGGTCAGGCTGTTCATGGCAATTACATTACCGATGGTGTCTCGCAGACGGTCATCGCCAATGCCGAACTGCCGGGCTGCACAGACTATACCTACATTCAGGTAGAACGCTAAGTACTGTCCATACGTTTCGAATTTTCAATCCGTACAGGAATTGGCTAAAATAAAGTCGGTTCCTTCACGTTATATGATGTTTATAGCCAAAGACCAGGAACTCCTGGTCTTTTTGCGTATACAGGAATCTGCATTCAATCTGCAGGACAGATTGACATAGAAAGGAAGCCATTATGTTCCGAATTGGACAATCCATTGACATCCATCCGCTCAAAGAAGGCCGGCGTCTGGTCCTTGGCGGAGTCGAGATCGATTCTTCCAAAGGACTTTTAGGCCATTCTGATGCCGATGTTTTATGCCATGCCATTGGCGAAAGCATTCTTGGCGCCCTCGCTCTGGGTGATCTGGGCACGCATTTTCCGGATACAGATCCGGCCTTTAAAGGGATCAGCTCCATGCTTTTATTGGAAAAGATCTATCAGATGATGAAAGAGCATGGCTATCAGGTGGGCAATATCGATGCCACTGTACTCGCTGAAAGACCAAAGCTTGCCCCTTATATTCCTAAGATTCGTGAAAATCTTTCGCACTGCCTGCATTGTGGCATCGATCAGATTTCCGTTAAAGCCACCCGTGGTGAAAAACTAGGCTTTGTCGGCCGCCAGGAAGGAATGGCGGCTCTGGCTGTCTGTCTTTTAGAAGAGGTAAAGGGATGAGAGTTGTTTTACAACGGGTGAGCCATGCCTCCTGCACCGTTGAGGGGCAGGTGAGTGGAGCCATTGAAAATGGTCTTTGCTTGTTTGTCGGCTTTTGCCAGGACGATAATGAGACGATTCTGGAAAAGATGATCCATAAAATCTTAAATCTGCGCATTTTTTCGGATGAGCAAGGTAAGATGAATCTCAACGTCCAGCAGATTGGCGGCAGCATTTTATCGATCTCGCAGTTTACTTTGTATGCAAGCTGCATCAAGGGCAACCGCCCTGGTTTTACGGAAGCTGCACCTGCACAGATGGCCAGTCTGTTGTATGATAAGTTCAATGCTTTTTTGAAAGAGAGAATTCATACCGAAACCGGAATTTTTCAAGCGGATATGAAAATCGACCTGCTCAACGATGGTCCCGTCACGATCATTCTTGACAGCAGGGAATTAAAGCTTTAAAAATGCCTCTTTACAGAGATTGGTTTTGGATTCGACCTCTCGTTTGAAAGAGCGGCGAATATCTACCTGCCCGATGGCAGTTAAAAAAGAAGGGGAAACGAATGATTGTATATGGAAGTGAGCTGGCTGCTAAGCTGCAAGGCCAGATGAAAGAACAAATTGACCAACTCATTGCAGATGAAAAAAGACTGCCTTGCCTGTCCGTGATTCTGGTTGGTGACAACCCGGCCAGCCAGTCCTATGTGCGCTCGAAAGCCAATGCCTGCAAAAAAATCGGCATTGAAAATCGCACCATTCATCTGCCTGCAACGATTTCACAGGCTGAATTGGAAAAAGTGATCGAAGAGGAGAACAACAATCCAGAAGTCGACGGCATTCTGGTTCAGCTGCCGCTGCCTGAAGAATTGGATGAAAAATCGGCTTTACTAGCAATCTCGCCCGATAAAGATGTCGATGGGCTGCATCCTGCCAATGCAGGCGCTTTGGTTTTAGACCGCGAAGGCTTTGTCCCCTGCACCCCGAAAGGCGTCATGGCCATTTTAAAAGAAGCCGGCTTCGATGATCTGTCAGGCAAAAGAGCCGTTGTGATGGGCCGCAGCAATCTGGTGGGAAAACCGGTCGGTCTGCTTTTACAAAAGAAAAACGCGACCGTAACGACCATTCATTCCAAAACAGCCGATGCCCCTGAAATCTGCAGACAAGCGGATATTTTGATTGCCGCCATCGGCAAGCCGGAATTTGTCACCAAGGAATTTGTGAAACCAGGCGCGGTCGTGATCGATGTGGGCATCAATCGTGTCGATGGCAAGCTGAAAGGTGATGTTCTGTTTTCCGAAGTCGAACCGCTCGCCTCAGTGATCACCCCAGTGCCCAAAGGCGTTGGTCCAATGACGGTCTGCATGCTTTTGGAAAACACCATTGAAGCCTGGAAAAAACACGAGGAAAAAAAGTAAATGACTGAATGGAATTACGATCTTGGGGATATCGTAGAGATGAAAAAAGAACACCCCTGCCACCTGTCCAAGGAATGGAAAATCATCCGGATGGGTGCAGATATCCGGATCAAGTGTCTGGGCTGCCAGAGCAGCGTTCTGATGCCCCGTTCCAAATTTGAAAGCAAGCTGAAGCGGATTGTCCGCAAAGCACAGACCGAAGAGTAGCTGTACTTTGCCGATCAGTCCTTCAAATCTTGAAAGACAAAGTAAATTCATATTCAGGCCAGACATTCCAAAGGAGATCTTTAAAGAACACCAAAAGACCAGGCCAAAACAGCTTGAAGCCTTGGGTGGTCGCAAAGAACTCTGGTTTGGTTTGGCTTGAATTTCTTATAGAAAGGAAGATCTTTATGTCATTAACAGCCGGAATTGTTGGTCTGCCAAATGTCGGCAAATCGACTCTGTTTAATGCCATTACCAACTCACAAGCGGAGGCCGCAAACTATCCGTTTGCGACGATTTCGCCAAATGTTGGCGTCGTCGAAGTGCCGGATGCGCGGATCAAGCGGCTTACCGAGCTGTTTCATCCCAAGAAAACCATCTACACTACGTTCGAATTTACCGATATCGCCGGACTGGTAAAAGGCGCATCCAAAGGAGAAGGACTGGGCAACCAGTTTTTAGGCAATATCCGCAATACGGATGCGATCTGCCATGTTGTCCGCTGCTTTGCGGATCCCAACATCACCCATGTTGAAAATTCCATTGACCCCAGGCGCGATGCTGAAACGATCAATCTCGAATTGATCCTGGCGGACCTGCAGTCCGTTGAAAACCGCATGACCAAAGTTGAACGCAAAGCGTCCAGCGGGGATAAAGCAGCCAAAGAAGAAATGGCTCTGCTCAACCGCCTCAAACCCCATTTGGAAGCAGGCAACCCCGCCCGCTCTTTAGAGCTGAACGAGGATGAGCTGGCCTTAATCCGCAACTATTCTTTGCTGACGATGAAACCCGTGATCTATGTGGCGAACATGGATGACGAAGGCTTTGCCGATCCCGAAGCCAGCGAATACTACCAGGCTTTAAAAGAAGTCGCTGCCAGCGAGAATGCCAACATTGTACCCATCTGCGCCCGCCTGGAAGAAGAACTCTCCGGCCTGGAACCAGAAGAAAAAGAAGCTTTCCTGGAAGATTTAGGCCTGCCAGAATCTGGCCTGGATACTCTGATTCAAGCCGCCTATTCAGCTTTGAATCTTTGCACCTTCCTGACGGCGGGCAGTGATGAATGCCGGGCCTGGACGTTCAAGCGCGGCATGAAGGCCCCGGATTGTGCGGGGGTTATTCACTCCGATTTTAAACGCGGCTTTATCCGCGCAGAAGTCTATGCCTTTGAGGATATTGACAAGCTGGAAACGGAGCAGGCTGTCAAAGAAGCCGGCAAGCTGCGTGTCGAAGGAAAAGAATACGTAGTGCAGGATGGCGATGTCATGCACTTCCGGTTTAACGTCTAACCTTGCAAAAGAAAATCAGCCTGGCTTACGGGCTGTTTTTTTTGATCGCCCAGCCAACAAAAGCTTCCAGATGTTGAATCACTTCCTGACCAGGCAGCTGCCCCAGCCCAAGGGCTGGCTTTGCAAAAGCGAAAGGGCTCACTGGCAAAGGAAAGTGTCCTGGCTTTTTAGGGCCTGCATGCAATCTTTCAATTGTTCGTTGGCTTTTGGCTTTGAATCTGTCAAGCTGTGAGTATTCTTTCGAGATACTTTGAATCCAGATGGTTTCAGTCTCTTGAAGGGATTTCAATCTCTTTGGCCGGCTTGGCCAAAAAGGAGGATTATTTTTTTGTTATCAATGTTTCGATCTATGAATATCCGGATGATCATCATTCAGATTATTGCGGTTATTTTAGCCATGTCGGTTCACGAAATGGCACATGCCCTGAGTGCCAGCTGGATGGGCGATGATACAGCCAGATCCCGCGGCCGGGTTTCGCTCAATCCATTGGCCCATATCGACTGGGTAGGCCTGCTCTGCCTGCTTTTATTTGGCTTTGGCTGGGCTAAGCCTGTTCCCATTGATCCCTGGCGTTATAAAGATCCAAAAGCGGGCAGTGTCTGGACTGCTTTTGCCGGTCCGGTGGCTAATTTTATTTTGTCGTTTCTTTGTATTTTGGTTTTTGAGTTTCTGGTCTACTTCACGGGAAACTTTGTCAGCACCAGCGTTGGATCGTTTTTGATTTCGACCCTTTCGACCACGGCTGTCTTATCCGCAGGATTTGGCATCTTCAACCTGATCCCTGTGCCTCCTTTGGATGGTGCAAAAGTGTTCTGGGCGTTTTTGCCTGATCGCGACTATTTTCGTTTGAACAATCCGCCTGCCTGGGTGAATCTGCTTTTTATGGTGGTGATTTTCTCCGGCATTTTAAGCAGTCCATTATCCATCATGCGTTCAACTTTGATTGGCTGGATGGAAAGCGGAGCGCTGCAGATTGTCCGCTTGTTTTTATAAGGATATTCAATCCAGTTTTTTGGCCCTGCCTTTTCTGCAGGGCTTTTTGAATGGGAGCACCTGGTTTCCAAACCGTTTCCAAATTGTCGAAAAACAGACGCTCTTTTCCAGAACGGCTGCCAAAAAAGAAAGAAAAAGGACGAAGTCTGTATCTTGATTTCAAACAGCTGTTTACAGCGGGTGGATAATTTGAACTCCACGAAGGGATCCGCCAGCATTTCGGGCAGATTTTAGCGGATTGTGTTCAAAATGCTAAATGAAGTTTTGGATGCCAGTCGTGAACAAACCCCTGATTTGAGGAATACTTACCCGCTGAAAGGATGTTTTCTGTAAGAAAAAAAGAGCTTTTTTCTGAAAATAATACGAATTTTCATTGAGTTTGTGAATCCGGATTGTGATTCAGGCCGATTGTGTTTAAACTTTGGTCTATCTTTTATAGAAAGAGGATACGAATGAATAAACACATCTGGAAATCAGCTGCTGCTATGGCTTTAGTTTCCGCTATGGCTGCTGGCTGCTCAAATGGCGGAACATCTTCCACCGCAAGTTCTGCTGCTGGCGATGCAAGCTCAACAGCAGCGAGCACCACTTCGGCTGCAAGCTCTGCTGCAGCAGGCACGCCAACTGGTGATGTCGTTAAGATCGGCCTGAACTTTGAACTTTCCGGCAACGTTGCCGATTATGGAACAAAGGAACTTAACGGCGCAAAAATTGCGATTAACCAATTCAACGCAAGAGAAGACAAACCCTTTACTGTTGAAGGCGTAGAAATCGACGATAAAGGCGAACCGGCTGAATCCATTAACGCAATTCAGAAACTGATCGAACAGGATGGCGTTGTCGGCGTCGTTGGACCTGCGACGTCCGCAAGCTCCATTGCAACGTATGAATTTGCAACAACAAGCCAGGTACCTGTTATTTCTCCATCTGCCACGCAGGTTGATGCCATGATGAAACAGGACGGCACTCCTTATGAATACGCTTGGCGCATCTGCTTTGAAGACAGCTACCAGGGCAAAGGAATGGCTGACTATGCCTACAACGAACTTGGATTGCGTAAAGTTGCTGTCATCAACGAAGTTTCTGACTATGGCAATGGTCTTGCCAAAGCCTTCTCCGATGAATTCAAGTCTTTAGGCGGCGAAGTGGTTGACGAAACCCAGTATCAGTCCGGCGACAAAGATTTTGCAAGCTTTATCACAAAACTGAAAGACAAAGATTTTGACGGCATCTATGTAGGCGGCTACTACAATGAAGCGGCTCAGATCGTAAAAGCAGCCCAGGCTGATGGCATTGACAAGCCAATCATCGGTGCTGACGGCTTTGACTCAAAGGATTTCATTGACCAGATTGGCGCCGACGCAGCCAACAATATCTACTACACAACGGCTTACACGGCCATTGATCCTTCTGATGAGCTGAAGACATTTATCGATGACTATAAAGCTGAATATGGCGATGAACCAAGTATGTTCGCAGCGCTCTCCTATGATGCAACGAACCTGCTGCTTTCCAACCTTGAAGCAACTGGTGAAACCGGTGCAGCCCTGAATGAAGCAATCAAAAAAGCTGACTTCTCCGGTATCACAGGATCCTTCAGCTTTGACGAATCCAACCATACACCAATCAAATCCGTTCTGGTTGTCGAACTGGTTGATGGTGTTCAATCCAACGTCAAAGAAGTAAAAGCTGAATAAACATCTGCTGCAGGGGAAACCTTCCCCTGCTTTTTTTAGGAAGGAGTAAAAATTATGAGCCAGTTTCTTCAACAGCTTGTCAACGGGCTTTCGCTTGGCAGTATTTATGCCCTGGTTGCCCTTGGCTATACCATGGTGTACGGCATTATCAAGCTGATCAACTTCGCCCATGGCGATATCTATATGATCGGCGCGTATACGGCCTTTTTTGTTACAACCTATATGGGTATGAGCTTTCTGCCCGCCCTTTTGGTGTGCATGATTGTCTGCGGAATCCTGGGCGTCTTGATTGAACGCGTTGCCTATAAGCCATTAAGAAAAGCACCACGCATTACCGCCCTGATCACCGCCATCGGTGTCAGCTACGTCATTGAATACTCCACTCAGCTTTTTATGGGCACTTCGGTTAAAACATTCCCAAAGCTGCTTCCCGATACAAGCTGGGTACTGGGACCGATTAAAATCACCTACATTCAGATGGTGATCTTTACGGTTACGGTTGTTTTGATGGTTTTGTTAACGTTCATTATTCAGAAAACCAAAGTCGGCCGGGCAATGCGTGCCGTATCGGCGGACGAAAATGCCGCGAAACTGATGGGAATTTCCGTCGACAATACGATTAGCATGACCTTCTTAATCGGTTCAGCTCTAGCTGGTGCTGCCGGTATGCTGGTCGGTCTTTATTACAATGCAGCCAGCCCCTTGATGGGTATGGTTCCTGGTTTGAAAGCATTCGTTGCCGCGGTATTTGGCGGGATCGGATCGATTCCAGGAGCGCTGGTCGGCGGCTTGTTTATCGGCATTGCCGAGACGATGGTCGTTGCTTATGGGTCGTCGTTGTACCGGGATGCAATCGTGTATGCGATTTTGATTCTGGTGCTCATCATCAAGCCAACCGGTCTTTTTGGCAAAAACGAAAGAGAGAAGGTGTAGAGCATGGCCAAGCAACTGTATTCCAAGTCCAATATGATCTGGGCTGTTCTGGTAATTTTTATCTTCTCTTTGGTTCAGGTTTTAATCAGCATGGGTGTGATCAACTCCTACTATGAATCCACCATCTTTACCATCTGCATCAATATGATTCTGGCGGTTTCCCTGAACTTGATTGTCGGCATCTGCGGCCAGTTTTCACTGGGCCATGCCGGTTTTATGGCCATCGGTGCTTATTGTGCCGGTATTGTGACTCGCATGATCCCCAATTATGGCGGCATGATCCTGGGAATTTTGATCGGCTTTGCAATTTCAAGCATCGCCGCGCTGATCGTTTCGATTCCGACCTTGCGCCTGCGCGGCGACTATCTGGCGATCGTTACGCTGGGCTTTTCGGAAATTATCCGCATCTGTATCCAGAATATGAAGATTACCAATGGAGCTGCCGGCTTGACAGGCATTCCTAAGCTTACAACCTGGCCGATCCTGTTTGTAGCTCTCGTTGTATCGATTATTGTGGTCACCAACTTTATTCACTCGGTGCCCGGCCGGGCTGCGTTAGCCATTAATGACGATGAAATCGCCGCCGAAGCCATGGGTGTCAATACAACCAAATATAAAGTTATGGCCTTTGTTGTGGGCGCTATTCTGGCTTCGCTGGCTGGAAGCTTATTTGCCAACTATTTCTATGTTTTGAATCCGAACCAGTTTACATTCAATAAATCGATCGACATTCTCGTTATCGTCGTTTTCGGCGGCATGGGATCGATCTCGGCATCGGTTCTTTCGGCAATCGTGATTGGTATTCTCAACATGTATCTGCAGCAGTTTACCGATATCCGAATGATTATTTATGGTGCGGCGCTTGTTTTGATGATGATTTTCCGTCCGCAGGGGATCTTGGGCAACTGGGAATTCTCAATTGAGCGTCTTTTGAAAAAGCGCGCCGCGAAGAAGGAGGCAGCGTAGATGGAACCCATTCTTGAAGTCACCAACCTGTCCAAAAACTTTGGCGGTCTGGCTGCAGTCAGCGGCATTAACATGAAAATCGATAAAGGCCAGCTGGTGGGGCTGATCGGGCCCAATGGGGCTGGCAAAACCACATTCTTCAATCTTTTGACCGGCGTCTATGAACCCAGCGAAGGGCTGATTGAGCTGAATGTAGACAACAAGAAAAAACAGATCGGCGGCATGAAGCCCTATAAGATCACTGAACTTGGGCTGGCGCGAACCTTCCAGAATATCCGCCTGTTTAAAAGCATGACAGTACTGGAAAATGTAAAGCTTGCGATGCATAAAAATGCCGGCTATGGCTTGCCTTCTGCATTGCTTCGGACATCGAAATACTACAATGCCGAACGCTGGATTGAAGAAAAAGCCTGCGAATACCTGCAGGAAGTCGGACTGTACCGCAAACGCAATGAACTGGCGACCAACCTGCCTTATGGCGAACAGCGCCGTTTAGAAATTGCTCGTGCTCTGGCGACAGAACCTGTCATTTTGTTTTTGGACGAACCGGCTGCTGGTATGAACCCGCAGGAAACGGAAGATCTGACGCAGCTGATTTATCATCTGCGCGATAAGTATAAGCTGACCATTGTTTTGATCGAACATGATATGTCATTGGTCATGAACCTTTGTGAGCACATCTTCGTGCTCAACTACGGTCAATTGATCGCGCATGGCACTCCCGAAGAGATCAAAAACAATGAATTTGTCATCAAAGCCTACCTTGGAGAGGAGATTTAAGATGAGCCTGCTGGAAGTTAAAGATCTGCACGTCCATTATGGCGTTATCGAAGCCCTCAAAGGGGTATCGATCAAAGTAGAACCCGGACAGATTGTGACCCTGATCGGGGCTAACGGAGCCGGAAAGACTAGCCTGATGCAGGCCATCAGCGGTATTGTAAAGAAAACCGGCGGAGACATTTTGTTCCAAGACAACTCCATCTATAAAACCAACCCGCGCCACATTGTGGCAGCGGGCCTGGTTCAAGTGCCCGAAGGCCGTCATGTCTTTCCGGGACTCAGCGTCTATGAAAACCTGATGATGGGAGCCTACTTGCGAAAAGATAAGAAAAACCTCCCGGATGATCTCAAGAAGGTTTACGAGCGCTTCCCGATTTTGGAAAAGCGCAAAAACCAGGATGCTTCAACGCTTTCAGGCGGCGAGCAGCAGATGCTCGCCATGGGCCGGGCTTTAATGGCACGTCCCAGCCTGCTGCTTTTAGATGAGCCTTCCATGGGGCTGGCGCCGATTCTGGTCAAAGAAATCTTTTCGATCATTCAAGATATCCAGAAAACGGGAACCACCATTCTGCTGGTTGAACAAAATGCCCGCATGGCACTTTCCGTAGCGGACTATGCCTACGTTCTTGAAACCGGCAAGGTCGTCATTGAAGGTCCCGCCAGCGAACTGGCTAAATCGGAAGACGTACAAAACGCCTATCTGGGCGGATCCGCCAAAAAATAAGCCGATTTTGCTTGCGCCTGCCAGGTCAGCCGCAAGCCGGATGGCTCGATTCTGTGCGAAAGCACCAAGGAGGAATGTATTGAGATGTTTCGTGTAAACGACTTTATGACCCGAAATCCGATTACGGTCAGCCCGGATGAAAAAATTTCTGCAGTCATCGATCTGATGAAATTCAACCGGATCCATCGTATCCCGGTTGTGGATGCAAGCGACAAGCTGGTTGGATTGATTACCGAAGGGATGATTGCTGCCGACAATTCGGCAACGAGCTTGAGCATTTATGAGCTCAACTACCTGTTATCCAAAACGGAAGTGCGTACCGTGATGGTCAAGCACCCGATTGCCATCAACCAGAACGCTCTGATGGAGCAGGCAGCCGACAAACTGCTTGCCCACGATATCGGCTGTCTGCCGGTCGTAGATGATGACAACCAGGTTGTGGGCATTCTGACCCAGAATGATATTTTCCGGGCCTTCCTGGATATGCTGGCCTGGAATAAAAAGGGAAGCCGCCTGATTGTCCGTGTTCCAGAAGGTGTCGGGGTGCTCGAAAAGGTCAGCGCCTTATTTGCCCGTGAAGGCATTTCGATCAACTCGATCAGCGTGTATGAACTCAATGATTCAGCCGCTGAAATTCTGATCAAAACCAAAGGCTCGATCGCCAAAGACCGTGCCGCAGAAGTGCTCAGCAATGAAGGCTTTGAACTTTTAGGTTTTGAAGAAGTCGAATAGTTCGAATTTCCAGTCGGAAAAGTTGAATCAGTCTGGTAAGCGTCCATTCAATGGGCGCTTTTTTTGATGGGATTTTGGCGCTGATCGACGCCCAAATCCGTCTGGGCGATCGTGAAAACAGCCAAAATCTGAAGGAAAGTGTTCAAATTTCCATTGAAATGCTTGAAAAAACAGCCGGCCGTTTCAAACTGGAATGGATAACGAGAAAAAAGCAGCCAGACAGCTGCTTTCAAAACTCTGGATGTTGACTGGGAGCATTTGGAAAGGCATCTGAACATTTGTATGAACTATGCATTAAGTATCGCCTTTGCGATCTTGGTGGGTCTTCTCATGACAGAGTTGGCAATAAATTCAAGCTGCCGGATGTGACTTCCTATCTGGTGGCCGGCTTGTTGTTAGAGCCGTGTCTTTTAGGCGTACTCAATATTCCCGGGCTTGGATTTCACAGCTTTGCCGATGTAGAAGTCCTGCCCCCCCCTTCAATGATGTAGCTTTAGGTTTTATCGCGTTTGAGATTGGCAGTGAATTCCGCCTGTCACATCTCAAAAAAAAAAACGGCCATGCAGCAGTCATTATCGGTATTTTCCAGGCCTGCTTTACCACCTTGGTGGTGGACGCCGTTTTGTTTGGGATTCACCTGATTATTCCTGGCGCCTTATCCTTGGCAGATGTTTTGATTTTAGGTGCCATTGTGGCAGCCACGGCTCCGGCAGCTACTTTGATGGTGGTGCGGCAGTATAAAGCGAAAGGCCCGCTTACCTCGACTTTGCTGCCGGTTGTGGCACTGGATGATGCCGTGGGCTTGGTCTTGTTTGCGGCCAGCTACGGTACTGCGATGAGTTTAAAAGCGGGAGCGAGTGCAGATTTCATGACATTCATGGCGGGACCATTTTTGGAAATCAGCTGCTCGTTGCGTATCGGCGAGATACTTGGCTGGCTGCTGACGCATACAGCCAGGATTTTTCATTCCAACCGCAACCGGATTTCGCTGATCACGACGTTTATCATCTTTGGGGTTACGATTTCCACCATTGAGTTTCATCTCTTTGGATTTGAATTTTCGTGATCTGCTTTGCTGGTGAACATGATGATCGGTACAGACTTTTGCAATCGCTGTAAAAAGTCGGCCGATTTGATGGATCGTGCCGATCGGTGGTCAGCTCCCTTGATGACTTTGTTTTTCGTGCTCTCAGGCGCTGAATAAAATCTTGGCCTCTTTACCAATCTTGCGGTCGTGATTGTCGGAGCGGTTTATATTTTGTCACACCGTGCCGGAAAGTATTTCGGGGCTTCGATCTCTTCAAAAATCGCCCACACCTCTTGCCAGGTCCAGAAATGGCTTGGCATCACCTTGTTTGGGCAGGCTGGTGTTGCGCTTGGCATGGCTGCAACCATTACCCAGCGTATGGGACCGGATGGAAACTTGATTCGCAGCATTGTTTTGCTTGGCGTCATGATTTATGAACTGCTTGGCCCATCACTGACCCAATATGCCTTGATCCAGGCGGGAGAGATCAAGCCTAAAACCGGGCAGCCTGCCCTGGGGCCTGATTTTGCAGCCGATCCAGTCTCAGAGCCGGCTACAGTCAGTGGGCAATGAAGAACTGCTGGATGAACAGGGATTCCTTGACGCATGGCAGCCTGCTTGAAGCGGTCCTTGAAAGCTGTTTTACAAAATCCATATCCATTCCCGGCAGGAGGTTTTTCTGCCGGCTTTTTTGAGCAAAGAAAAAGATCCGCTTTGCAGATCTTGGTTAAGCATTCTCGTTGAGCAGCTGGAAAAACCGCGTGATGGAGTGGCAGACCAGCTGCCGGTTTGAAGGCTGTTCGATGGGAATGAGGTACACATCATCGTTTTGCGTATCATAAAAATAGTCTTCGCCATCAAAGGAAACCGCAAGAGGAAAAAAAGTCAAGGGAATTCGGTTGGCTGACTGGTAGATTTCGAGGATATGTTCAATGGGCATCGTCCCGGAAAGCAGAGGGAGCATGCTGTAGACATCAAAGGAGCGGCCGTCAACGGAAAAGACAACCGGTTTTATGCCCTGGCCATTATGGTTTTCGTAGAAGGTTTTGAGTTCCTGCGGCAGATGGAGATGGTAATGCTCTTCTAAAGCGGCAATCTCTTGAGCGGTGACGGGATCAGGCAGAGCATGGGGATCTAAAAAAGAATACATAACGGTTCCCCTTTCTAGGTCTAGTATAGGCTAGCCGTCTCTATCGTGATTGTCTTTTCTGCGAAGAACAGAAAACTTTAATGTCTTTTAGGAATGTGTGAAAAGATGGAATAAAGGAATGAAATTGTAAAGAATGAATGTACGCAAATGAAACAATTTTCATTCGGATGGACAGCTCCATTGCGTCCAGTTCATTGATGAATCATGCCTTCAAAAGAAATAGCACCACTGGCCGCGACCCCTAATGATGAAAATTGGGAGCCTGATGACGTAACCTTCTGCTTTTACTATAATGTTGCGCGTGAAGAACTTTGAGCACGTTCTCTTTAGTTACAG
>JADGIS010000056.1 GCA_015233825.1 Erysipelotrichaceae bacterium RD49 | reverse complement strand
TCAAGACTGTAAGGCGACAGGCTTTTGGCTATCATGACGATGGATATTTTTTCCTGAAGATCATCGATGCGTCATACAATACGACAGTCAAGAATCCCAAATCCCACCGGATTTTTCAGTGAGCCGACTTATTTGCCAAGCAAAATCCAATCCATGTCAAACTGATGGTTGATGGCCAGATGCGTTACTTTGAAATCGAAAACGATTCTGACAGGCAGGGCAGCAAAGCTTACAGCTATTCATCCAGTGATGAGCCATTGAATGGCTTGGCCGAAGATGCGTTTGTACTGCTTGAATCCTGATTGGAATCGGAACTTACACTATTCCTTCTCAAACTAAGATTCATTAATCCAATTCAATTCATTCTAATCTGGTTTGACAGATCAAAGACGATTTATAATAGAACAGCTTAATTCAAAATTTTCTGATTCCATGCAAAAAAGCGAAGAATTCTCTAGCCAATGAACATCCGGATTGAAAGTTCAAGGATTAGAAAGAATTCTTCGCTTTATAATTATGGTTTCAATTGTGGCCTCGAAAAGCCTGTTTTGAAGAAAGTCGTCAGGGAAGATGAAAGCTAATCTTCGTTTTATTTACCGGGTGAATTTTGAGTCCATCAAAGCTGAGTGAGTCGGATTCAGGCGGTGCGTTTCTTTTGGCTGTAGCCAATCGCAAAACCAATCACTTTTAAACAAGCGCACATGAGAATAAGCCAGAATACTTCATCTGGATCTAATTGTCCAATTCCAGTAATTGCGATTCCAAACAACGCAGCAAGCGCAACATAGACTGATCGGGCTTTGAGGCCCGCTTTTCTTAGTGCTCTTGAAGGAATTAAATCGAATGCTAATATCATGATTATAGCGATCACTCTTTGATAAATATTCATGCCTATACTTCCTGTTAATTCAAGGAAGTGATACATCAGATGAAAAGTACGTTTCATGGCAGCCAGGATGCAGATGGTAACCGGTATACGACAAGTTATAAGATAGACCGTGTTACGAAGAAATCAAGAATAAGAAATAAAACAATCAAAATAGAATAAATAAGGATTTCGGAAGAATTGGAGTTTTGTATTGCCCTGAATAGTCCTGAAAAAAGCAAAGTAAGGAGGACCGAAAAAACAATTGACTTTATAGTTAGCTTTTTATTATCTATGTTCGCTGGTTTTCTGTCTTTCATTTTCAAAATAGGCTATATTATTCGTTATCCAATCCTGAAATAGTGCTTTTCTTTCATGCGGATAATCCACGGGAAACTCGTTTTCAACCATTCCATTTTGGATCCATATTACCATTGGGACCCCATCTATGCTTATATTTAATAGGGTTTCAAGTTTTTCTATTTCTATATCTATCTTGTCTAACGTAAGTTTCAAATACTGAACTGTATCCTGATAGGCAACGCTTAAACATTCAGACTCAAATTCTTTGCAGTAATGGCAATTTGACAGTGCTAATTCTAAAATAAAGGTTTCATCATTATTCATCATATCTTCCGCCATATTGTAATCAGCCTCTATCAGCTTTTCAGATATCGAAGTGGTTTTTGAGCAGCCAGAAACCACAAAAGCAAAGCCAAAGATCATAACTAGAATAGTAGTGAAGAAACGATACGGATACTTTAAGGCTCCAGATTTACCACTAATATTAGGCAAAAGAATCTCGAATAATACAGTCAAAGTATCCTACTACCCAGCTAATACCAAATGTTCGGGCAAAACTTCCTACCGTCCAGACTCGCTGCATCAGCCAAATGTAAAACGTGTCGGCTCCAGCTCCAATTCCTGCTGGGGCTAAGGCTTGAAGTCCACAGCGTCTAGCGGCCTCCATATTTCCAGCTCGAACATTGGTATTTTGTTGTAACCAAGCCTCAGAACCTGGTCGAGGATTTGGATCTCCTGGCCACCAATTTACTTGATTAATGGTTGGAGAGGCTTCAATGCTTTTAGCATTGATTGGTGAAAGCGGTACGCTTACAAATAGAATAGCGCCAAGTAAAATAGCACTTAGCCTGGTCGGTAATTTTAATCTATGTTCCATTATCTATTCTCCTATTCGTGTGACTTAGCGATTGTATTTCCCTTGTCCTGTCAGTCACAGGTTTATTCGTCAGGACAAGGGCTGTATCAGCAAATTCCTGTGCATAAGTACTTTTCCTCTTAAATCCATTCATTGATAAGATGGGGTTGCTTAAAGCTCTTTTAATCAGACTTCTTTCAGACTTCTTATTGGTCAAGAAAATGATTCATCATCGACAATTCCACCAGTTCTTTCTTGTCGAAGTATTGAATAGACCCAACACCAGTCTTTCATTTGCTGCTCTAAGCAAACCTTAGGAACTATTGCCAGTTCAGCCTAAATGATTGTGATACGAAGTGTTAATACCTTAATTCAATAATTAATCAATCTTTATATCCTTTTATTTCCATAAATCAATACTAAAATAGATTTGAGAGAAAATAAACCGTGAAAAGTTCGCGAACGAATGGAGGGAGAAATGGATATTTACGATGATTTTGAGAAGTATCTTGGATTTATCGAGAAAAAAATCCGGCTGAAAAACGAATTGTCATTAGAGAATGTTTCCAAAGACTCAAAAATCGCGAAAGGATATTTGAGTGATGCGGAAAATGGAAAAAGAATTCTTAAAGAGTCGACGTTTCGAAGTATTCTTGACTTTTATGGGATCAACTTTAATTTTGACCCAAGTTTATTAGAGAATGCGCGGATTTTACTGAACGACTTAATGGAATCCTATATCTACAAAAATATTAAAAAAGAGAAACGAATCTTGGAAACTGTTGCGGGAAAACTGGCATCTTACGAGAATTCTCTGGCGTGTCTTTACAGTTTGTTATTGACCATGATGTCAGCTCGGATGAAAAATCCCGCAAGTCTTTCCAAGAAAGATAAGGACGCTTTTTGTACCATCGATGATTATCTGCCCGTATTTGAAAATGACGAAAAAGCGCTTATCTTTTATTTAAAAGCTTTTCAGGCAAGATTAGGGCAGGATTTTGATCTGTCACTGACTGCTTATTCACAGGCTCTGGATTCATTTGACGGAAAGCTTTGGCCGCAGCTGGAGGGCATTATCAAATTGAACTATGCCCAATCACGAATGATTGAAACTTCCTACTATGAGGGATATCAAACAGTGCAAGAAGCACACGATATATTTATTAAACATGGAAATTATGCGAGAGCATTAATGTGCTACAACAACATGGCAAATTACTTGCTCTGCTTTCAGTCCTACAGTGCTGCAAAGGCACATTGCCAGAAAGTATTACTTTCTGCGGGTTCATTTACAGGAGTATTGCTTTATCGTCAAGCGGTAACCACCATGCTGATTATTCTAACCCTCGAAGAAAGCTTTCAGGAGGCCATTCAGTTTGCGGATGAGCATCCAACAGATACCAGTGATGGATTCGTGGGAAATTTAATTCTCATTCCATATTGTTATTATCGCCTAGGTCAGATGGATCAGTGCCTGGAGGAGATGCAAAAATTCGATCCTGAAATCCTTGAAAGTGACAATAAGGCTTTTTTTGCACTGCTTAAAGCCATTCTCCAAGAAGATCCGTTCAAAATCGAGGCAGCGAAACAAAAAATGCTGAGGATTTGCTGCAGGCAGAAAAACTGGCTGATGCTCATGGTCCTTTACCAGCTGCTGATTGACTACTATAAATCGGCTAACGAACTGGAGCTGCTGGTAGACGCCTATGAAGAAAATGGCAAAGTCCTTCGTCATTTCCTGCCGCTAGAGAAGTGAAGACAAATAAGTCAACGCCCAAAAGTTCGCGAATGTTAGAGGCAGTTCTCTACGGTATTTCCCACGATGTTGATAAAAAACGAAGAAGTGAGTGATTGAAAACGAAAAAATTCAGGAGGTCATCCAAATTCTACAACAATTTCTCTTGGCAATCTTTGACTGACAAGAGGAATGAAAACACTGTTTTCTCAGGATATTTCTCTTTGTTTTCATGATGATTCCCTGGTCAAGTCTGGTCCTTTTTCCAGTTAGGAGAAGAGGGAAGAGAACAATCTTCAAGGCAGGAAAGTACCAGCCGTAAAAAGAATGTAGGAAGATAAATCTGTAACGATTGATGAAAAAGAAAAGATTGGAGGAACTTATCCATGAAAACAATTATTCTGGCCGGAGGCTGTTTCTGGGGCTTGCAAAAATTCTTTGACCAGTTTGAATGCCTGAAAACTGAGACCGGATATGCCAATGGCAATGGAGACCAGGTCTCCTACCAACAGGTCTGCGCCGGAAGCGGCCATGCAGAAGCAGTCAAAATTGAATATCCAGACTCGATTGAACTGGACCAGATTTTGGCGGCTTACTTTGCAGCGGTAGATCCAACATCGCTCAATAAGCAGGGCAATGATGTGGGGATCAATTATCGCACTGGCATCTATGTAACCAATGAGCAGGATACAAGGATTGCTCAGGCGATGCTGGCGGATTTACAGAAGCATTTTACCAAGCCGATCCAGATTGAAGTCAAAAAGCTAGTCAACTATTGTTCAGCAGAAGATGATCATCAGAAATATCTCGATAAAAACCCGGGCGGCTATTGCCACCTGCCAAGAGTCCTGCTTTCCGGCCATATTCTGCCAAGTCAGGCAGATGTGTTAGAAACGTATCCATCTCTTAAAGAAATTTTATCGGAATAATACCAGTCTGTAATCACTTATATAAGCGAACAATAGTGGTCATTACTTCCGATAAACAACTTTTTTGCACTTATAATGAAGTTGCCAATTAGGAAGGTCTGATGCCGAATGAAATACATGACGGTGCTGGAAGCCTCCCGTAAATGGGGGATTTCTGATCGTCGTGTCCGCTTTCTCTGTTCACAGGGAAGAATCAGGGGCATCATTCAGCAAGGGCGGCGTTATTTGATCCCGGATACCACGGAAAAACCCCGTGATGAACGTATCCGGAAAACAAAAGTTTCTGATCCACGAAAGTATAATGATTTTACGAGACTGGATTTTCTCAAAGCAATGATGAGCGAAGCACCAGCTCCTGGTGTTCAGTATCGAAAGGAAAGCGACCAGCAGTTTATCCGTGAATTTACCTGCAGCAGTTCAGCGATGGAGGGCAACACCCTGAACCAGCAGCAGGTCAATGAAGTGTTAAACGGCCAAGTTGTCGCCGGCCATTTGCTGGCTGAGCATATGAGTGTGGTGGGATGCAAGGACGCGATGAGCTATGCCATCGCTTGTGCAAGAGAGCGCAAGCCATTGTCTCAGAATGTCATCCGGAACATTCATTCTTTGATACTGATGGACCGGCCTTTAACCAAAGGAAAATACCGAAGAGTGAAAGTCAGATTGAAAGGTGCAGATTCGAGTCCTGTGCAGATTGATCTGATTGAGCCGCGGGTAAACGATTTGTTGAATATCAATACGCAGCGAAAAAAAGTGATGCACCCAATTGAGCGAATCACCAGGTTCTATCTTGAGTTTCAGTCCATTCATCCTTTTGAAGACGGAAATGGACGGACTGCCAGGGTCCTGCTGAATCTGGAATTGATGCAGAACGGCTATCCGCCAATCATCTTTACAGCTTCTGATCAGGAGGCCTATAAGAAGGCAATGCGCGAGTTCTTCACTTCCCATGATGCATCCAAAATGATCCGGTTAATCAGCGGGAAAGTAGAAAATGCGATGGAGCGATACCTTTCTTCATCCCGGAAACGGAAACCCAAAAAAACTTCACAGTCCAAGCCCGTCCAGGAAAGCAATGAAGTCACTGGACTTGCTTAAGCGCGCTACGATTCAGGACACTTGTATAAACAGGATGAAGTCAATTTATCCTGTTTTTGTCGTTTTAAAGGGAAGCTGGAATTAAGTGCGCTGGATGAGGGAAAGAAGCTGCTCAAAATTGTAGGGAAAATCATTAAAGCCTTCAATCAAAAGATCCCTGTACCCGCGGGATTTCCAGCGGATGGTCAAAGCCCATTTCAGGTTTTCGCAAGCTTGGCGCTGAAGGCCCTTCTCTTTGTAGCGCTTTTCCCAATCGACAAGGTCGATTTTATATAAAGCATAAATAAAATCTGCCTTGGTCATCGTCTGCAGGACGATGGTCGAGGAGATCTTTGGGTTGCAGCGTTTATAGGAGGTTTTGATGATCTGGTTATTCGAGAAGTTGTAATCAAAAATATAGGCATCCCCATCACGGCTGCCGATTTCAAAGCTGAATAAAATCATCGTCTGCATCCGCTTGGCAAGCGACACCTTTTGATTTTCCATTCTGCTTGGCGGCAGCTGATGCCCGCTTTTGGTCAGCTCATGATGGGTGGTATCCAAAGCAGTCTGCAAAGCCTGGATGGCTTTGGTTTCATGAGGAAGCAAAAACATATCCTGTCCACGCTCAAACATGTCGTTTTCGATTTTTGTCTTGTACACGGCCAAGCGGCGGCGATAGCTTCTTACTTGATTGGCTTTTTCTCGTACGGCAGCGGGATTCATTCCGGCTTTGTTTAAATTTTGGTGTGGCATTTTTTCTCCTTCTGGTCTTATCATCCTTTACGTGGACGCTTTTCTATTCCTTTCATCGTTTTTTCTTCAAATTTTTTCAAGCCCAAATAAATTGTCGGGAAATTGATTATCTCAATGCAATCTCGTATACGGTTGAAAAACAAACGAGTTATAGACAGGAGTCTAGTGGTATGGATAGAAGGTTGCAAGCGGGGAAGAAATAGTTATATATGCATAAAACCACCAAGAATTCAACACACATGTTATGCCGTACAGGCATACAAAGCCTGTTGTTAATAAAACCATCAAAAATCGTTATCTCGCTATGAAGCATTCTAAATAGATCACGACATGATATAGCTCATTCCAGCATCGCTTTTTTATCCAACAGGTATCTGAACCGGAGATGATTTCAGCACAGGAATGGCGAAAATTGCGTAAGATAAAGCTGGCTTTAAACTTTGTTATTTTGTGTAATCTTTTGTGATTGAAAAAGCGGCCCTCGATTCTTAAGAAAAAAAGAAATCCGTTCACAAAAGGATAAGGAACTCTAAGAAAAGATCAACTGTATTTAACTGGCTCTTATGGTATATTTTGATCAATCCGATTCAAATTGAATCGTTCACTCTTTTGGAGGTAATTGATATGGGAATTATTAAATGGTCACTCGGTGCAGCCGGTTCGGCCTATGCGGATCAGCCAAAGGAAATCGTAACCTGCGAGGGCTTAAGCAATGAGATCCTGGCAGTTCCCGCCACCCAAAAAGGCCGCAATGGCCAAGCCAATACGGTACTGACGGATGGTTCTGTCTTCAACGTCGGCATCAATCAGGCTGCTTTGTTGATTGAAAATGGCAAAGTCCATGATTTTGTGATCGCTGACAGCGAAAAGAATACTGGACAGTATATTTATGATACAAATGCTGAACCCTCTTTATTAACAGGGGGACTTCGCAATTGGGATAATGTATGGAAGATGGTCAAGGACCGTTTCTCGTTTGGCGGTCTGTCACCAAACACGATGAATCTGGTCTATATCAATTTAAAGGAAATTACCGGCAACCCAGTCGGGGTAGGCAAGATTCCATTTGTGGATAACTACCTCAATACGCGTCTGCTTTTAGGATTGCATGGCTATTACACCTTTAGAATTTCCAACCCGGCTGTCTTCTACGAAAATCTGCTGATGGATCCAACGCGCAAATACCGCAAGAATGAAATCACAGAACAGCTGCGGGTGGAAATGATGCCCAAGATCTCCGCGGCTTTAGCCAAAATCGCTCCGCTTTGCGTCAATGGCTATCAGGATATCTATGCGCATGATGAAGAGTTAGCCAAAGCCCTCAATGAATCATTAGGCAAAGAATGGCTTGATTCCCGAGGAATTGAACTGGTCAAAGTGGCTTTGAATCCGGAACTTTCGCCAGCAGATGCCAAACGCGTAATGGAACTGGAAAATGCAAAGACCCTGTCCAATACCGATATGGCGGTTGGCTCAATGATCAATGCGCAAAACCAGGCGATGCAAAATGCAGCCAATAATGCACATGGAGCGGTCAACGGCTTTATGGGGATGAACATGGCAGCAGGCGGCATGAATGCCGGCGATTTGCTGAAAGCCAAAATGGCTTCCCAGCCTGCGCCTGCCCAAAACCAAGGGCAGAAGGCTCAAAGCTGGCCCTGCCCTGTATGCGGCCAGGTCAATACGGGAAAATTCTGCCCGAATGATGGAACGCCAAAACCAGCTGGTCCAAAGTTTTGTCCAGAATGCGGCCGCCAAGTCGAAGCCAATGCCAAATTCTGCCCGGAATGCGGCCATAAGCTTTAATCCAAACTGATCACCAAAGTGCTCTTCATTCAAGCAAGAGCACTTTTTTCTGTTCTGCCTGCTTTTGTATACTTGCTCTTGTACCGAAAAGAAGCGCACGGCTGGAAACATGATGATTGTATAGTCCTGTTTTTTAAGCTGACGAAAGCGATGTGCAAACGGGAAAGGAAGATTCTAATGGTCATTTCGGAAACAATAAAAATAGTACTCACCTATAATAAGAACAGAATTATAGAACAATACCGTTTCGGTTTAGTCATCACCAGCCTGGCTTGCAGGCAGCTGCTTGGACTGGCCTGGCTTTATTGAAAATTCAACGGTATCAGAAAGGATGTTTTAACATGTGTACAGGTCTTTCGTTCAAAAACGGAAATAACCACTATTTCGGCCGTAACCTGGATCTCGAAATTGATTATCCTGTTTCTGTAACCATTACACCGCGTAATTATGAATACAAATTCCGTCATCTCGATCTTACCTATAAAAACCATTACGCCATGATTGGTATGGGTATGGTTGTGGATGGCTTCCCCTTGATGTTTGAAGGCATCAACGAAAAGGGTCTTGGCATGGCTGGCCTGGCTTTCTGGAATAGCTGCCGCTACTTCGAGCCGGTAGAAGGAAAAACTAACGTAGCTTCCTTCGAATTAATCCCATATATTCTGGCAGATTGTGTAACCGTTGAAGATGCCCGCAAAAAATTCGAGAATTTAAACATTACCAATGAAGGTTTCTCGACCCATATGCCACCTTCACCATTACACTGGATCATTGGGGACGATAAGGAAACGATCGTGGTTGAACAGACCAAAGATGGATTGAACGTCTATGACGATCCGTTTGATGTTTTGACCAATGAGCCAACTTTCCCATTCCATGAACAGAACTTGAACTACTACTGCAATGTCTGCAACCACATCAAAGACTTCAAGGAAAGCCGTTTTGCACCAAATATGCCAGGCTTCCAGAACTATGGGGCTGGTACGGGATCGGCTAACCTGCCAGGCGGCTTGGATCCAGTCTCCCGGTTTGTTCGCGTCGCCTTCTTCACATTGAACTCCCGCTGCGCAGATACTGAACAGGCCAACGTTTCCCAGTTCTTCCATATTCTCCAGGGCGTTGCCCAGCCAGATGGAGCCGACAACAACAAACCAGGCGAATATGAAATCACCCAGTACACCTGTGGATGCAATACAAAGACTCTGCGTTTCTACTACACCACCTATAACAACCAGTCTTTGAACGCGGTCGATCTGATGAAGGAAGACCTCGATGCAGATGCATGCAAGACTATTCCACTGATCCGTGATCTGCAGGTCAACGTTCAAAACTAATTCGAAATTTTTTCATCTCAGATGTTTCTGTCTAAGACTGCATCGGCGATTGCTGGTGCAGTCTTTTTATGCTGCTAAAGAATGGACCTTGCTTTGGCAGGCAGTTTCTCCTTCTCTTATTTTCAAGCTTTAGGACATGGAGCGGGAATCCTCGGCCATTCAATGACCGAGTAGTTCACTCATACAAACGCGAAAGACATGGAATGCATACAGCCTGTTATAATGCTTGTATGTCAATTTGGATTGTAATTGTGCTGATTCTTGTGATCACAGTCTTAGTGGTCCTTTGTATCAATCAGCATCGGAATCAAACGATACAGGTCACGCAGGTTAAAATCGAACTGGATCATCTGCCCGAAGCGTTTGATGGCTTTCGCATCGTCCAGATTTCCGATCTGCATGGCAACGAACTTCAAGACCTGGTTGAAAAAACTGCTGCCTTTCGCCCCGATCTGATTGCCTGTACAGGGGATCTCTATGACGGTGTTCGCTATGCCAATCGAACCGAAAAAGTACTGCAAGATCTTGCTGATCTTGCACCTGTCTATTTTGTTACAGGAAACCATGAATACTACTCTGGAAAATGGCAGGAGCGGGCAGCGCGGCTGCCGTTCGTTGGCGTTGAGTACTTAAATAACCGCTGTACCCTTTTAACCAAAGAGGGGCAGTCGATTGAACTGTGCGGGATTGATGATCCCGATCTTGACTACCACTGGTCGTATGCTAGACGCCTCGACCAGTTTCAAGCCAACCTGGATCAGCTTCCCCAAAAAGGAGAAGTTGATGCCAATGAGCCCGCCAGTCACAATCATCCGCCCGTTCGTATTCTGCTTTCGCATCGCGCTGATTTGTTTGAACAATCCGGACCAGCCAAAGCGGATCTGATTTTAAGCGGCCATCTGCATGGCGGCCAATGGCGCCTCTTGAATAAAGGCCTGATTGCCCCGTATAATGGAGACCGGTTTGTCTTTTTTCCAAAATACGATGCCGGCCTTTACCGATATGGACAAAGCCAGATGTATGTAAGCAGAGGACTCGGCGATCAGATGCGTATCCCCCGCCTGTTCAATCGCCCGGAACTGGTCTGGATCACCCTGACAAGATCTTGAAATTCTCGTTCCAGCTTCATAAGACAGCTTAAAGTCGAGATTTTAGATTGAAGCCTTTTTTAGACGAACCTTGAACGAATTTCGTTCGAATCCTGTCCACTTGAATTGGACCAAAGCAAAACTGAAAGGAGAAGTTATGCACCCAATCCTGTTTTCTTTACCATTTGGGGATATCCATTTCTACTCATACGGCTTGATGATTGCCATTGGCATTCTTGTTGCTTATTGGCTGGCTGAGAAGAAAGTCAAAGCCAGAGGAATGGATCCTAAACGTCTTGAATGGTTAACCTTTTCAATTCTTGCCGGCGGCTTCGCAGGCGCAAAGATTTTATATTGGATTACCCGCATTCCGGATATTGGAACGGATCCTACCATTTTTACCAACCTGGGCGATGGCTGGGTTGTCTACGGTGGTATTATCGGCGGCTTAATTGCCGGCTGGTTTTATTGCCAGAATCATGGCATGAATTTTTGGGAAATGTTTGATTTGATTATTCCGGAAGTTGCCTTAGCCCAAGGCTTTGGCCGGATCGGCTGCTTTTTAGCCGGCTGCTGCTACGGAGTCGAAACTGATGCCTGGTATGGCATTGTCTTTCCGGAAAACTCACTGGCTCCGGCTGGTGTGCCCTTATTTCCCAGCCAGCTGGTCATGTCAGCCTATGACTTTGCTCTATTCTTCTTTTTGGAATGGTTTTCCAAGAAGAAGAAATTCAATGGGGAAGTTGGAGCCGCCTATCTGATCGCTTATTCTTTTGGCCGCTTTGTCATTGAATTCTTCCGCGGGGATATGATCCGCGGTGTGGTCAACGGTTTATCGACTTCGCAATATATCGCAATTGCCACTTTAATTTTTGGGGCTGCTGTCATTCTTATCGGCCGCAAAAAAGCCAAATCACAATAGTAAAACGCAGGGAACGCTACTTGTTTCCTGCGTTTTTATTTGGACTGTTGAATCCCAGCCAGGTCAGTATTGATCGAAAAATCTTAGAAAATTCAACAATTATACTCATCAAATAAAGATAAAAATAAATATAAGGAAAACCAAATCCCATAGCGCCTATGATTGACCAGATGGTTTTCAATGCAGCCAGAAACCTTATGATCAGCTTGCGGGATGCTTTGATGGTTTGTGGGGAGCCAAACGATGGATTACCAGAATGCTTAAAAATAGAAAACCAGAATTTGTTGAAGACCTGATCATCCAAGCGATTGATTGAATGGATCGGGTTTCGCCTTCAATCAGCCATTTATGGAGGTCGCATCGGCTTCAAAGGACTGTTTGGCAAAATTTAAGATTAACTTTGGCGAATTCTCATCTTAATTTTGTTAGATATTACCAGCAATATGCTTAAATATACGAGTATAAACAGGATCTTTCTTCGTCTTATAAATATGGAGAAACGGCTGCAGATCCTGATTGGCTTTATCGATAGGGAAAGAAGGGAATTTCTATGATTAGTCTTTTGTTGCTTCTGGTCATCTTCTTTGTGGTTGGCGGCGTCATTTCAGTTGTCCTGGATATCATTTTCCATCCGATCAAGACCGTAAAACGGATTCTGTCCGCTATGATCTGGGGCGTACTGTTTTTCTTGTTTTTGGGATTGATTTAACTTCAATGGATATGGAAAAGCGGGGACAAGCAGCTCTGGCTGTTTGTCCCCTTGTTCATTATGGAGCAAGTTAGAAAAAAGACGGACAGGGAAGGCAGATTCATCCTGGATTCGCAATTCTCCACGCTTTCGCGAAACGACAACCCGCAGGGAAAAAAGAGAATTAAAAACAGGTTGCTGGGAAATGGATAGAACCAAAGCATGACGCTCCGCCTGCATAATTTACCGGCGGCTTAGTGGACATCTCACTTGATGACGATATTTTTATACTGTAGCATAAAAATATAAAGGAGGAACGATGGTATGAAAGTGAATTCAACGATTAAAAAGGCCTTGGCAATAGCTTGCTCGCTGTGGATGAGTACGACTCCTATTGCCGCCTCTACTCTCCCTGCTTGGGCCAATCCTTCCAAATTGCCGATCCAGAGGGAAGAAAGTACCAATGAAAATGGTTTTATCATCGATTTTGTTGATCCAGCCGGAATTCCTGTCGCCCACCAACGCGTGCCTTCCGGCGAACAGGTTGCTTCGGACGATGACTTTGATCTGCCTGCAGGCTACGTTTTGAAAACACCTGGTCAATCGTATTCAAGTCCAACGATTGCCGTTCGAGTTCCGGTGCTGACGGATGATCCAACGCTCAATGCGATTTATGCGGCTCAAAAGAATACGAGCAGCCACCATGCCGTAACCGTGAATTTATGGCTGCCTGATGGAAGCCTCGTCAATTCCCAGACTTTCTGCTTCTATCGCGGTATGGCTGGCGCTATGCCCCGGGCTATTTATAACGAGAATTTTGGCGTAAACGTTCCAGCGGGTTACGTTTTAACTTCAGAAGTTCCACAAAGCATTGAAGCCCCAATCAATACCCGCACCGTCCTGGATCTTTATGTGGATTACGACGGAACGAATGCCGATGGAGCCCCCGCTGCTTTGCAGGTGGCGAAAACCGGCGTTACCTATAAGGCGGAAGAAATACCAGCCAATTCAGCTGATCTCTTACGGATGCCCGCTCTGGCAGGACCAGCCGAATTAGACTTGGCTGCCCAAATGTCAGCCAATAGTGCAGTGATGGCAGGCGGCGGATTTTCACAGCTTTACCAAGGTCAAACCAACACGACAACAATCACTAAGAAAACATCGCCAAATACCGCAGCCTCTTTGGATCCAGCTTCTGGAGATATCCTTTCTGCTCTTCAGAAAAGTATCCAAGCTGGCACCAAACTCCTGTTTTAGCCAAAAGAAACAGCTTAGCTTTCATTTCTTTTGTTCTGCTTTGCGACGTAACACTCCCTACCTAAAAACACCAGATCATCGTCATTTGCCATTGGCAAATTTCAGGGTCTGGTGTTTCTTTTTATAAGATTTGGGCAATAAATCGAGACTGCAACAGATTGAGAACAGCCAGAACGATCCGTTAATGACAGATCCTAGATGAAATGGGAATTCCGCCAGATTTGAAGCCGGTCAGCAGGAATGAAAGCCAAGAGAATCCCAAATACAACATCAACCAAGCACCAAAACCTTGAATTGGGCAGCCAATCTGGAAAATACATGGCTAGAATAGCAAAAGCTGCTCCAATCCCAGCAAAGATCCATTTTATTATTTTTGCTGCTTTGAAAGGCTTTATTTCCTGGATCCAGCTGAAGACAGCCGCAGCATAAAGGAAGAGTAAACAAGTTGCCGTCATATATAACTCCTGTCTGAAAAAATTCCAAATGATGAAAAACCAGGATGCGACCAATATGAGTCTAGCCATATTCACCATCCTTTCTTTTTGGCATTGAACTTTTAAAAGGATTGAATCGAGAAGAACAATGTTTCGACACGATTGAATTAAAAGTTCTCTGCTTATAGAGGCAGAATCCAAGTTCATCGATGTCTTGCCATATTACGTCTACAGACAAGTAGACTGGATATCATATTGTTCTAAGGCCTGAATGAAACAGCTAAATTGGTTACTCAATCCTTTGCAGGCTCTCTGGTATTAGGGTATGCAAACCGTTGTTTATCCTCATATCAATTTTCATATAATTTTTCTTGTGAATCCAATACCTAATGTTACAAAATCTTGATATTCGCCTTATTTTTTGAATGTAGACAAATCTGATTTCAGCAGCGGAAGATAATGCTGTCGTAGTCAGGTTTTTATTTCGATTCTGAATTTGAATCGGATGACTGCGGGATTTCAACTGTTTTCCGGCTGAAATTTCCGTGACCATCCCAGGCAAGGATTTCAATTGTCGAATCTCGACCCAATGGCTGCTCAAAGGGAAAAATGACTTGGTTATGGTTGATTGTTGTATAAGCATACCAGCCGGGCTGATCGTAATTGACCTCGTTTGCGATGAATTGAGCAATGGATGGAATTTCGTATATCGCTCCAGTCCAGTCGACTTGGTCCTGGACTTGGATGATATCCGTAATCTGGTCAAACTTGTCCGGCTTTTCAGGCAGATTGACCGTAATTTCAGGTGGATATTGATCCAGAATGATCAGGTTAATCGTTCGGGCAATTGAATCTGATCCGCTGGTCACGCTGACGGGAACAGTTTGGGTGTGATTATAAAGATTTTCATCGAATTCAATTTCGACTACTGGCATTGGCCCATCAAAATCGTCCGCCATGCTGTACAGTGATCCAGCATCGTCACCTGTAAACAGACCATTTAGATTCTGGCCATAGTGGTAGGTATAGAGATCATTGCTTGCGGATACAAAAGTGAGCTTGCTGTCGGATGAGCTGCACCCGCTCAGCACAAGCAGGCTTTCTGCTGCCAATAGAGGGATACTTAGCTTCAATTTTGAACGTTTCATTAGTTTCACCTTGCTTTCTGGATGTTGAGGAATAAAAAGCTAAAATATTTCTTAGTAAACAGTGTTTGATAGCGCTTTATTATTCATTATCCACATTTTAATTGATCATTTAATATCCAGCAACTTGAACTGGTCATGGTAAATCAAAATATATCCAGCAGTTAGTTTATACAACTTCTAAGATGCGACAGACAAAAGTGAGTTTATGGCGATTTGAAGACCTAATTGTTCATCTGTCACGATCGTTTCTTCACTACAGTTTTAATCACTTTGTGAAATTAAATCAAAATTCACAAGTATACCTGT
>JADGIS010000055.1 GCA_015233825.1 Erysipelotrichaceae bacterium RD49 | reverse complement strand
TAGATGAGATTGGCTATCTGAATCTCGACAAGACTGCAGCGAATCTGTTATTCCAGCTTATATCTCGTCGTTATGAGAAGAAGTCAACTATCATTACAACGAATGTTGGCTTTTCAGGGTGGGGTGAATTATTCGGTGATGATGTAACGGCGAATGCGATTCTGGATCGGATTCTGCATCATTGCCATGTAGTCACGATCAATGGTCCAAGCTACCGAACAAGAAATATATTCGAACTAAATTCTGAACAGTAAGCTGTTTGGCTTTGAGGAGACAAGATAACTATGGAAAACGTGAAACTGTATCGTGAAATCCTGGATCTGCTAGAAGAGCATGATTGTGGATTTCAAGTGATTGAAGAAATGGTAAAAACAATGACCTCCAGGATTCCAAAGCTAGAGGAACGAATTAGAAAGGCCCAAAAACAAGGACAAAAGACCTATATTTCTCACTTGAATTATAAAGGTGAAACAGATCGATACCTGTATAAAGGCTATGATCCAGTCACCAGGCAAATCATTATGAAGTCAGAGGAAAACAAATCTTCCTTATGTGAAGTAGTCGATACCTGCCAGTTTATCTTTGGAGACTATTCATTCAATAGTCCAGAAGACAGCGGCTGCTGAGGTTTTTGCCGCGCCGGATTAAGGGGAGGGCGGCTCCGCTCTCGCAGTGCTACGCACCGCTTCCGCTACGCCGCCCTCCCCTTAATCCAATACCAGAGTGTAGAATTTCCTACATAATAAAATTGGCCACTACCTACATTTTAATATTGACATTTACAACAGGGAAGCGATCCACAAGAAAATCTGGCAGCCAAGCCCCCCGGCAAGAAAAATGAGTGCGGCTTCCCGAAAAGATAGGGTGTCAGTATCGACTTTATGCTGGAAATCTTCACAATACTCCATGAATTTTTCTTTCAATACATCTTCGCGCTCCAACATCCAGTCCGTAAAGGAAGGAGCGGAATTTTGAATCGTATGCGCGATAGTCATGATTTTATGCATAATTTTCTCCTTTCGCCAGCGGATGATCATTCGAAGCTTTGGTACAAGAACTGTACCACACTTAGAGGAATCCATGCAACATAAGCGCAAGAAATCTGCGCCTTTTTTTTGCACTTTGAAAAACTGAGTTGCAGGTTCTGGTACAGTAAAGGAAAATGACCAGGTTGGAAATGAATAAGCAGCAGGTAAATCCAAAGCTTTACAAAACAGGGGTCAGTACTTGGCAAGCAAGCCTGCCTGCCCTGTGCTTATGATTCAATTTTGAATACCGAAGCCAAAAACAGAGCCTAAAATGACTAAAACAACAGCAAAAGGCAGGCATGGACAGTTTTTTGCCCGATTACACTGTTTTTTTAAAAAAAGGTGGGCGCTTACAGTATGTTTCAGTTAACTTTTCTTTATGATTTGCCGTTGAACAGGCAGAATGTTAGCGTGTGAAATGGTCACGAGATGCATACAATTGTTCATGAATCTTGTCCATCGATTTTACTTCCTTTGAAAAGTAATATATGATTCACTTTGTTCTAGACGGGCAGCAATCTAATGGGTGTTCCCTGCTTATGTCCTTTCGTAAGCCAGGCTCTGGACCGGCATCCTTTAGAGAAACTGGATTCAACTGGAACCAAGACACGCAGATTTATTGAGGAAAGGATATATATGTTAAAGAAAATCAGCATTGCCAATGGTCAGGTCGTTTTGAATTACAACCGTGCCTATCCGAAAAACCGTGAAGCACTTTTAAAAAGCCGGACTTTTGAAAAGTTCATTACTTACTTTATCCGCATTCAAAAGGAAACCTATCCGAAGGTCTACAACTATCTGACCCAGGATGGAAAACTGGAACCGCAGGAAGCAGCCCATGAACTGGTCTATTTCTTACGTCAGCTGGTTGTGTTTGATTACGATGAACTTGCAGACAACCCGCTGGAACGCGATCGTGCGACGCTGTTGACGGTTATCGAAGAAATCTATCATGGCTGGCGTTCTTTGAAACGCTTTGGTTTCATGAATTCTTCCAGCAATCCCGATTTTGGAATCAATACGCTGGTACGCCGCGATTCGGATCTCAACGACCTGATTCTGCGCACTTACCGCTTATATGAAGAAAAGATTATGGGCCGTCCAAACTTGGTTTACCGCCAGGTTCAGGCTGGTACCAATGCCTGCTTCTCCGTGCACCAAGTCAAAAACTTCTATTCGGAAGATTACCTGCAGTTACGCTATGTCCCAATGATTGATACCGTCATGCTCAGAACCCCAATGATTCTGCATCCAGGAAGCTCCAAACGGACAGGTATGTTTACGGAAACCAAAGAGAACCCGATGGACAACCTGTACATCAATCCAGACCGCTGGTTCTGCCTGCCTTTAAAGGTCGGCAAACTGCTTTGCCTGGTGTACTTCAATGTTAAATATATCTCCTTGGCTTTATCAATGGTTAACTTGTTTGAACTGGCTACCGTTGAAGAATCCGAAATGAAACCGGATCTGATCATGATCTATGGCAATGAAGATGGATTGAATGAAACCAAGTATTACCACGACAAAGAAAACAAAATCTGGGTCGGCCGCATTTCCGACCATCCAAGAATGGAATACTTCGGCTACCTCAAGAAAATGGCTTTAACCCTCCACAACCTGGCCATGATGGAAAACGGCTGGCTGCCGATCCATGGTGCAATGGTCAATATCGTGCTCAACGACGGCCGCTCCAAAGGCTTGATCTTAATGGGTGACTCCGGAGCAGGTAAATCCGAATCGATCGAAGCTTTAAAGAGTGTGGGTAAAGACTTAATCCGCGATGTGCAGGTTGTCTTTGACGATATGGGCACCATTCATATCGAAGATGGCGTTCCTTATGGCCAGGGTACCGAAACGGGCGCTTTCATCCGTTTGGATGACCTGGATCCAGGCACACCATACAAAGATATGGACCGCTCTATCTTCTTTGCCCCTGAAAATCCGAATGCCCGAATGGTTGTACCTGCCTCCAGCTATAAATTCATCACGCAGAACCATCCGATTGACTTGTTCTGCTATGCCAATAACTACACAGATTCCAAGGGAATGAAGCGTCTGCCGGTAGAAGAGTTCAAAGAAACCTGCAAGGCTGGAACCCGCATGGCACTGGGAACGACCCAGGAACAGGGTCTTTCCAAAACTTACTTTGCCAACCCGTTTGGTCCGATGCAGGAACAGGAACTCTGCGATCCATTGATCGATACTGTGATGGCCAACCTGGAAGAACAGGGTATTTATCTGGGTGAAGTGTATACCCACCTTGGCTTCGACAAATCCAATCGTGCGGGGATTGAAGATGCCGCTCGTGAGCTTTTAAGCTTCTTGATTCGCGAAGAAGAAAATGGCACGCCACTTGTTGCTGATGAAGCCAAAGCCATTCTGCGCGAAAATGCGACCAAAGAAGCAGAAGAACTGATTTCTGATCAGGACAATAATTAATTCTTACGTTTTGCGAAAGTTTGTTGAACAACGACGAAAGACAGCTACAATGGAAATCATCAAAGACAGGACCGAAAGGCATGCTTTCGGTCCTGTCTTTCGGTTAGAAACGCTTTTGGTTTCTAAAGAAAGGGAAATTTATGCCTCAATACTCAATGGATCATCTGCCGCCCATTCCGCCTGAACAGACGATGGAGGTCCGCCCGATTGAACCAGACCGCACCTATCTGGTTTCGGCGTTTGCCCAAATGGGACTTGGGTTGGTTTTGACTGCGCTGACCGCCTTTATCTTTTTGATTTCGGGCGGTGCGCTTTACATCCTCTCTCATCCCACGCTCAGTCTGATCCTGCTTGTCGCTCAGCTTGGCATTGCCGTTGCCTTTGGCGTCATGATGCAAAAAGCGAGCGCTAATACGCTGCGGCTGATGTTTTTTGCCTACGCCCTGCTTACTGGAATTACCTTCAGCTCGCTAGGTCTGGTCTATACCGGATCAACGCTGTTCTATGCGTTTGTAATCAGCGCCCTGTATTACTTCTGCCTGGCTTTTGTTGGTCTGACCACCAAGCGGGATTTGAATAATCTGGGTCTGCTCTGCTTAGTCGGTTTGATTGTGCTGATGGTCAGCTCCCTGGTTTTAGCCCTGTTTGGTGCGGGCATGAACATGATCCTGTATTCGGCTTTGGGCCTGATTTTGTTTACCGGCATTACATGCTGGGATGTACAGCGAATGAAAACGATCATGGCTTCGATGGAAGGCGATGATGTTTCCAAAAGCAAATGGACTGTTTACTTTGCTTTAGAGCTGTATTTGGATTTTATCAACATCTTCTTGTACGTTCTGCGCTTGTTTGCGGCCGGATCGGGCTCCAGCAGCCGCCGCTAGCCTTGCAAATGTAGTCGAAATCAAAAGGATCTGTCCCGGTATCTTTTATAATAAAGAGGACCGAACAGATCCTTTTTCTATCTTTTCGGGATTTGAAATGCATCAGATTAAATTGAATTGTACGGATTGATCCGTTGAAAGGAAACCAACAAATATGACTCCAGCCTTGAAATATCATGCCAGCAACGCTTTAAAGCTCGCTCTTTCTTCCATGCTTGCCTTCAGCCCGATGATGGTGCTTGCCGGCTGCTCTTCCAATGTGAATAGCGAGATAGCCAGCAATGATAAGGACTTTGATTTCAGTGATGCCCAGGCTTTGCTTCTGGCCATCTGGCAGAAAGAAAACGATGAAGAAAAGCCGATGATTGTCGGTGGTGTCGGGGAGCATATCAGCGATAGTGAACCGCTCGCGCTGGATTTAAGTGCTGAAGAGATGCTGAAATCGACGCTTGTTGTTCCAGAATCCTTAATCAAGAACAGTGTTGATGGAGCGTCCGTGATGAATGGCATTATGGCCAACGCCTTTACGGCTTCAGCCTGGCAGCTTAAGGAGGGAACGGACAGTGCAGCTCTGATTGATGAGATTGAAAAGACGATCAAAGACAACCATTGGCTGTGTACCTTCCCAGACCAGTACGATATTTTTTTACAGGATAATTTTCTGGTGGTCAGCTTTGGCCAGCAGGGGCAGATTGAACCCTTCGTTACCGCTGTTAAACAGGTCATGACCAAGGCAGAAACCTTCTCAGGCAAACTGGCTGAATAGCCAAATGAGAAGGTGAAGTGGATTTGATAAAGCTGTTTACAATTTAAAAATGACGTCAAACACCGAAATTGAATCTGGTTCAAGGCGTCATTTTTTGATGTGCTTTTGGCAGACAGGGCAGCCTGAAAATCTTTTGGGCAATCCGGTCTTCTTTGCCCTAAAAGCCCGCTAAGTTCAAACTATGGAATTTAGTTCAATCACATTTCTGATCTGGTTTCTGCCACTTTGTTCGCTTGCCTATTTCGCAGTGCCCAGATCATGGAAAAATATTGTTTTGTTAGGCTTCAGCTTGCTTTTTTACGGCTGGTCACGCCCCGAATGGCTTTTGTTGATCGGATTGGAATGCTTGGTCGGTTATGGCTGCGGCCGCTGGATGGATACAGGATCAAATAAACAGCGTAAAGCCGTTTTGGTTTTGGGTGTGCTGGTCATTGTCGCTTTGCTTTTTTGGTTCAAGTATTTCAATTTCTTTGCGGGCATTTTCTTGGAAATAACGGGGCTGGATTGGATGGTCAAAACGATTCTTCTGCCGATCGGCATCAGTTTCTATACCTTCCAGATCTTGTCGTATCTAGCCGACGTGTATACCCATCAAGCACCCGTCCAGAGATCGCTGATCCGGTTTAGTTTATACGTCTGCATGTTTTTCCAGCTGATTGCCGGCCCGATTGTCCGCTACAGCGAAATCGAATCCCAGCTTGACGCTGCGCAAAGAACGTTGTCCTGGCACCAGACTGCCAAGGGAAGCGCAAAATTTGTCTGCGGTCTGGCTAAGAAGGTGCTCATTGCCAACCAGCTGTCCAGCTTGAATGTATTCTTTCGCAGCGTGAGCAATCCATCCGTTCTGTTTTACTGGCTCAATGCGCTGGCCGTAACCTTATTTATTTATTATGACTTTTCCGGCTACAGCGATATGGCGATTGGGCTGGGGCAGATGATGGGGTTTCACCTGCCGGAAAATTTTGACTATCCGTTTTTGGCAGGAAATTTCACTGGCTTCTGGCGGCACTGGCATATGACTTTGACCCGCTGGTTCCGTGACTATGTATATATTCCCCTGGGCGGCAACCGCAAAGGCAAACCAAGGCAGATTTTCAATCTATTGGTGGTCTGGCTGCTGACAGGGCTCTGGCATGGAGCGGCTTGGAATTTTGTGCTTTGGGGATTGTTGTTTTTTGGTTTGCTTGTGCTGGAAAAGTTTGTTATTCCCACTGCCTGGCAGCAGACCCTTTGGTACCGCATCCTTTTTATCATCGGGATTCTGATCTCGTTTGTGCTCTTTTATGATGACTCTTTAGCTTTGTTTACAGCGGACTTGCAGGCAATGTTTGGTTTGGCGGGTCTGCCGTTTTCGAATGGAGTTACTGTTTATACTCTGCTTTCCAACCTGGTCCTGCTTACGATGGCAGCAGCGGGCTGTTTCCCATTCTGGAAACAGAAATATCACCAGCTGGAAAATAACCGGCATTTCGCCTTGGCAAGCCCGATTGGTATGGCTTTGGTTTTGGTTGTCTGCATTGCCTGGCTGGCAGCGGGAACATTTAATCCCTTCTTGTATTTCCGGTTTTAAAACTCGAACAGAGAGGATCTGCATCAAGCAGACAGGGAAGAAATTATATGGAGAAAAAATCTTCAATGCTGAGTTCCATTGCCTTTTTTGGTGTCCTTGGCTGTTTTCTTATGGGTTCGCTTTGGGCTGGCCAGATGGACGTTTCAAAATCCGAACGCCGCAAGCTGGCGTTGTTTCCTGAAGCAAGCCTTAGAGCCATTGCCTCTGGTCAATGGCAGGAAGAATTTGACGAATATGCCACCGATCATACCGGATTTCGGGAAGAGCTGCTGAAACTTAAATCTCTGACCAGCCGGTATGGGTTTGGCAATTTAGATGATGAGGGCGTCATCAGTCATAACAACTACTTGATTCAAGTCGAGCGGCAGATTCGCGAAGACTCGCTTGCGCATGCTGCAGCAATTTTTGCGGACATTGAACAAAAGGATCTGGTCGATACCGACTGCAAGGTCTACTTTGCGATCATTCCCGATAAGTCCTATTTTCTTGAAAAAGGACAATACCTGAATATGGATTATGAAGCCTTCTTTGAACAAGCCTTTCGCCTGCTGGATGCTGGCACGCAAGTCGACTTGCGGCCATCCCTGGAACTTGAAGATTATTATTACACCGATCCCCATTGGCGGCAGGAAAAAATCCTGGACGCAGCCCAGAGCCTTGCTGATGCGATGAATGTCCATCTGCTGGACGGGTATACAATCAAAACGGCTCTCAACAATTTTATCGGTCAGACCGGTGGACGTACGATGCTAAAGGCGGGTAAGGATGATCTGCGTTATTTGTGGCATGAGCAAATGAAAGATTGGAAAGTTACCCGCTACGATACAGGAAAGCCGGAATCATCCGGAATCTATCCACTTGAAAAAGCACAAGGCCTTGATCCCTACCAAATCTTTTTGGGCGGCAGCTCAGGCTTGATTGAAATTGAAAATCCGCAGGGTCCAAAAGAGCGGGAATTGATCGTGTTTTCGGACTCATATGGATCGTCAATGGTACCCATCCTTGCTGCAGGCTATTCCAAGACCACTCTCGTTGATTTAAGAAACCTGCCGCACTGGAGGCTGAAATCATTGATTGATTTTGATCACCAGGATGTTTTATTCCTCTACTCGACATCCGTTCTCAATGCTTCTCAATCGTTGAAATAAGGCCTGCAGCAACGAGTTTGGTTGAGCAGGCTGAAGAAATACCGCTAAAAGTAAAAGTCCCTTTTTGAGTCCTGAGAAAGTGACGATCAATTCAATTCTCAACTCAAAAAGGGCATTTTTTCAAGATGTGGATTCAGTTTTTGGAAGGGGTCTCTCTTAGCGGCGAAAACAGGGAATTCGCTTTTTTAATGTTTTCATCGAATTCGATGTTTGGATAAGGCCAAGCATAGGTGGCTTGGGCATATAAAAACACATCTCGATGGGCTCATCCACTGGCTGTTTGGGTTTCAGCTTTAGTGAACGAGTGGCAATAGCATTCGGTAAGGAGCACATAGCATCGTGAATCAATTGACTTAAATGTCTCTTCCATTTGGCTAAAGGATTTACGCAGTTCTTCCTCATGAGCCATGCACTCAATGACTCGGCTTTCAAGTTCTGATGTAGTTCGAACAGATTTATCATTGGGGATAGTTCTAAAATCCTGGTTTCCGGATACTCGGAAAAGTTCCAGAACAGAAGAGATCCCATTTTCGAGTAAGGCATTGTAGAATCTGAAACAGGTAAGGATTTGAGTTGAGGGAAACATATGGACAAACGCCTTTCCAGCGTTTGCTACAATCAGATGAACAGGAATAGAATAGAATATAAAAAGTGCGATATATCCTTAAGTAATAGGATATATCGCACTTTTGACACCCTGTAATGGGCTGTTGTGCTCTAATGGTGGGAACGGAGGGAATCGAACCCTCACGGTCGCAATGACCGACGGATTTTAAGTCCGTTGCGTCTACCTGTTCCGCCACGATCCCACTAAAATGGAGGTTCCGGTCGGAGTTGAACCGACGGTCACAGAGTTGCAGTCTGTTGCCTTAGCCACTTGGCTACGGAACCACTTGTTTCAAGCGCTCATTTAATTTACCAAAGATCGAAAAATGGTGCAAGGAAAAACTTTATATTTTCTGAAAAAATCGAGACAACAATTCAAATATATTTATTATTTGACCAAATCCAGCTTTAAACGGCTGAAAATGAGGCTTTAAAGAATGTTTTTGATGAAGGATTCAGAGAAAAGAAATTGAAAAAATATGCCGGCCGATGTTTTGAAAGAGCGTTTCGGCTGGAATTTTTGGAAAATCTAGAATAGAGAGCTATCCTGGCCGCCCAGAGGTTACAGTGAAAACAGAAAATCGGAGAGTTTGAGGCGTAAGGGATAATGAAAGATGAAGTTGGATTCTTTCAAAAAAGAGTTTCGGATACATTTGGTTTCTGACAGTCCTTTTCGCAATGGAACCAAAAAGAAAAGACAATGAAAAGTCCAGATTCGTCCGGTTCCATTCAGACTGGCGTATCATTCAAGTGATCATTTCTGTAGAAAAATACCGAAGCTTGCGTCGAGGCCGACTAAGACATGGCATAAGGAAATAGAGTCGAGAAACGAAGAAACTGTCTGGAATGGATGGACCAAAAGGCCAGTCTCAAATAGAGAAGTTCCTCCTTTGTCCGTTACAATAAAAGCAATCAATAAGCAGATTGGTTACTGCATGGATGAGTGAAGTAAAAGTTCTGTTACAGCCAAAACCAGAAGAATTGGACAAAGGATGCGGTTTTGGATGAACAGAGGATAGGATGAGTGCTTTGCATTCTGGAGGATGTATGTTCGAATTTTATCAGAAGCTGGAACAAAACAAGAAAACTGCTTTTGTGATCTCTATGATTCAGGTGATTCTCTCGGCGTTTCTGCAGGCTTTTGTGATGCAGGTATTTATGAATCCCTGCAATTTGATTTCGGGGGGATTTACCGGAATTTCATTATTTATCAGTCGAATTGGAGCAAGCATGGGCCTTAACTGGCCGGTTTCGATTTTGATTGTTGTATTGAACCTGCCGGTAGCCCTGTTTTGTGCCAAAGCCATTTCAAAACGATTTGTAATCTTATCGGCGACTCAGTTTGTTCTGGTTTCTGTCTTTTTGGAAATCTTCCACTTCGAGCCGTTTTTCTATGATATTTTTATCAATCTCTTGTTTGGCGGTATTTTATGGGGAGCGGGCTGTTCGCTGGCCCTGGCGGCAGGAGGATCAACCGGTGGAACGGACTTTATTGCTCAATATGTAGCGAAAAAGATCCACCGCTCGATTTTCAACGTCGTCTTCTATTGCAATTGTGCGATGTATATTGCCTATGGCTTCAGCTTCGGCTGGATTTATTGTGCCTACTCGATTATTTTCCAATATTTGTCGACAACCGTCATTAACCGCACCTATAAGCGGTTCCAGCGGGTGACCATTGAAATTACCTGCAAGGATCCAAAAGTGATCGTTGAGGCTTTTATGAATACAGTGCGCCATGGCATGTCGATTATTGAATGCAAAGGGGCCTTTAAAGGTGAAACCTACTACATCTGCAAATCCACCATTTCTTCCTACGAGGTGACAAGTGTCTGCCATGCGGTTCGCAAAGCAGATCCACAGTGTCTGATCAACGTCTATCAGTCGCTGAATTTCTATGGCAACTTCTTCGAAAAGCCGATTGGATAAGCAGGAGGAAAGCCAGCGCTTTTGAAAGAAGAAAAATAGTCTTAAAATGTTAAACTAAATTGAGAACAGAATACGGATGGAACCAGTCCGTATTTTTTACTTTGAAAACAACCCCTCGGCTAACAAGGCAATTCTTTGTCTGCCAGCCCTGGTTGTAGATTGGATAAGGAGAAAGATTTTTAACACTCAATATCTATTCACTGTTTTCATCCCGGCATGTGGCTGCCAAGCCATGAAGTTTCTTTGGAAATGAGGAAGCGTTTAACTTTGTTTTGAGTTTCACTTGATAAATATAGTCTATAATTCACAAATGTGATTTGCTATAATTGGAAAATCAATCATGAAATCTTAGGAAGGATAAAAGGTCTAAAAGTCAATGAAAAAATCCAGCAACCGATCGCGGCGGATCCAGAGCGGTACGCAGAAAACGGTCTCGAACCGGATCTTGATTCTGGCGCTTGCGATCGTCACTTTATTTACTGTGCTGCTGGTTCGGCTTGTCGACTTGCAAGCCATCCAGCATACAGCCTATGTCGAAAAACAGGATGACTACACATCCATTAAACAATATACATCCGCACCTCGCGGTCAAATCTATGATTCAGCGGGAAATGTACTGGCAAAAACCGTACCCTCTCATAACATAGTCTATACAGCTCCCAACAATGCGACTTACGAAGACTCTTTGATCTATGCGGATCGTGTTGGAACGGTCTTCCATATGACTAAGGAAGATTTTTCGCTTTCCGAGCTGAAGGATGCCTATCTGCGCATGCTCTCCATGCTGGAGGCCGATGATCCTCAATACAATGGCATGAATCTGCTCAGTCAGGAAGAGCGGGATGCCTATGCCAATGGTGAAATCACTTCGTCTAAAGTCCGCCAGATTCAGCTGGCCAATATCAATGAAGATCTCATCAATGAAGTCGATGAGCGAGGTTTGATTGCGGCGGCTGTTTATGATCGAATGGCTGAAAATGCCTCTACCGGCGAGGCAAGCGTCATTAAAGAAGATATTGATGATGATGATGCTGCGTATTTAGTAGAACACAAGATCGAGTTTCCAGGCTTTGATGTCGATTTCAACGGCTGGAAGCGGGAATACCCCTATGGCCAGACATTGAGCGACGTTTTGGGCTCTGTTTCGACATCTACCGAAGGTCTTCCAGAAAATCTTGTGGATGAATACCGAGCCAAGGGATTTCAGTACAATGCTCAGGTTGGAAAATCAGGTCTGGAATATGAATACAATGACATTTTGTCGGGAACCAATGAGATCGCCAAAATCACGTATGATTCCAATGGTCTGGCCCGCAAGGAGATTCTTCAGCCGGCCATCAAAGGTCACGATATTTATTTGTCGATTAATATCGAACTCCAGCAGACCCTGGACAACGTTTTAAAAGATACGCTCTTACGCTATGGCGGCTCTAAAAACCGTGAAAACTTCTATTCGTTGTTCATGTGCATGGAAAACCCAAAAAACGGGGATGTATTAGCCCTTTCAGGCTACCAGATGGATCCTGGAACCCATCAGCTGTCTTATTATGCCTCCGGTAACTATACTTCGCTGGTCAATCCTGGAAGCTGTGTAAAAGGCGTGACGGTCTATATGGGACTTTCCGAAGGAGTGATTCAGCCTGGTGAAGTAATTGTCGATGAAGTCATCAATGTCGGTGGCCAGGAGCTTGGATCCTTTAAAAACCATGGCCCTGTCAACGAAGTTGAAGCTCTCTCGGTTTCTTCCAACGTGTATATGTTCAATATCGGTATGCGTCTAGGCGGTTACACCTATACCCCTGGTTCGGCACTAACTTTCAGCGATGTGCCAGGTACGTTAGACAAGATGCGTCAGTACTATTCCATGTTCGGTCTTGGAAACCAGACGGGAATTGACGTGCCCAATGAAGTCTCTGTCTATGCAGCCGGCAACAATACGCCCGGCATGATTTTGAACTATGTCATCGGCCAGCTTGATACGTATTCACCTTTGCAGCTGATGCAGTATGCCGGAGTGATTGCTGAAAGCGGGCGAATGTACCAGCCTCGCTTTTTCAAATATGCAACTGAAGTCAATGGCGATCAGGTCTTTGACTTGAAAGAAGCCACAATCAAAAGTGAACTGCCTGCCGAAAATACCCAGTATCTAGAACGTGTGCAGGAAGGTTTTCGGGCTTGTGTAGCTGATGGGAACTGTGGATCCGCTTTGGAAAATTTTGATTACAATATCGCAGCCAAAACGGGAACGGCTGAAGTTGAAGATTGGACAACTGCCAATTTGATTGGCTATGGCCCTGTAGAAAATCCAACGGTCGCCTTTGCCTGCTCTGCCCCAACGTCATCGGTCAACTCACAATCCGTATCAGAGAACATTTGCACGACCGAGGTTGTGCCGCCGGTTTTGTCTAAGTACTTTGAGTTATATCCTCAGGACAATCTGAAAAATGGCCAGGGCACAGCTCAATAGTCTGGAAAAGAAATCAACCCATTCCATCAAATTCAAAAATGAATCTTTGCAAGAGCCGGAGTGATTCAACAAGACTCCGGTTTTTGCATGCGCCTCACGGGACAGGCTGGATCAACGTTGAAGCAAGGCGCTAACAATTCTATCTTCACAGGAAGGCTGTCCAAACAGGAAAACAGCTTGAAACAAAACTGTAAATTTAAAGAAAGAGATTCCTTTTAAGCTTTTGAAAACTCAGGGCAAGCAAAAAAGGACTGAAAATGGAGGAAGAATTGTGAATTTCCGACGTTTGCGGGCAAAGGATTGCGCTTTCGGCGATTGAAAGCATTTGGGCGCGTGTGCTATAATCGTTCAGGTGAAGAGCGAGGAGGTTAGACAATGAGAGACCGTATCACTTTCAAATGCTCTGAGTGTGGTAATGAAAACTATATCGGCACCCGGAATAAGAAAAAACATCCGGATCGCATGAATATTAAAAAGTACTGCCCTAAATGCAACAAAATGACAGAGCACAAAGAGAAAAAATAATCGCTGCAGCTTCTGCAGCTTTTTCTTTTGTCTTAAAGAACGCGTTTTTTCAAACCCCTTGTATGATAAATCTGTCAAAGGAATCCCTTTGATGGTTTTGAATTGGAAGGTGAATGTATGGAAGTAATTTGCAGGCCAGTCGGTCCCGTACAGGCCAACTGCTATATCGTATTAAATGATGACAGTCATGCTCTGGTGATCGATCCAGGGGATGAAGGAAAAATGATCGCCGATCTGCTCAAAGGCATTCAAGCCAAGGTCGATGGCGTTGTCTTAACACATGCCCATTTTGATCACATTGGCGGCGTCGATGAACTGATCGCTGAATTTGGAGTTCCTGTCTATGTCAACGCAGCCGAATTCGACTTTTTGTCCACGCCAGAGAAAAACTCTTCTGCCGTTTTTGCGGGTGTTCCCCATATGACGTTAAAGGCAAAACCAGTTGAACTCAAAGAAGGGACCAACAAAATCGGTACTTTTGATGTCACAGCCTACTATGCACCCGGTCATTCCGCTGGCTCAACGATTTTGGAAATTGGTGACAATCTGTTTACCGGCGATGTACTGTTTGCTTCTTCAATCGGGCGCGTCGATCTGCCAACTGGAAGTGCAAAACAGATGAAGGATTCTTTGAATTTTATTAAATCGCTGACTAAGGATTATACGGTATACCCGGGCCATGGACCTTCAACAACACTGAATTACGAAAAGACGCATAATCCATATCTGCTTTACGACAATCTATACTAAGCAAAAAGCATGCCTGCTTCAAAAACGAAAGCGGCATGCCTTTTCTTTTTGACCAGTAAAATCTCAATGTGTTGGCCAAGGACTGAGTGATAAAAGAGCAGCTTGAGCGAAGAAAATCGAGCTTTGGAATCTCAATTCTTCGCTTGGCTTTCCAAAGCTTTGAGTCCTGCTTCTACTTGTTCCAGAGTTGGAATGGAAGGGGCAGCCCCAGGTTTGGTTACCGAAAGCGCTGCCCCATAAGAGGCTTGTTTCAGTGCTTTTTCGATCGGTAGACCGCGATCGATGCCGCTGACTAAATAGCCAATAAATGTATCGCCAGCCCCGGTCGTATCAACGACCGGCATGGTATAAGCCGAAATTTCGAAGAAATAGTCATGATCCATGTACAGCGAGCCTTTGGAGGAAAGCGTCATGACAATAGCGCAATCCGGATGGCTTTCTACCCACTTGGCACAGATTGCTTTCGGATTTCCTTGCTCCCCGAGCAGTTCTTTACCTTCCGTTTCGTTGACAATCAAGACATCGATCATCGAAAGATCTAAAGCTTTGATTTCATCCGTCATTGGAGCGGGATTAAAGAAAATCTGCATCTGCTTGGTTTTTGCCTTTTGAAGAATATAAGGCAGAGAAGAAATCTCATTTTGTAAAAGCAGGATTTCCTGATCTGGAATGGAATCGAAAAATTCGTCAACTTGTGCTGGAAAGATGGCATGGTTCGTCCCTGGGTATAAGACAATTGCATTTTCCTTGGCGGCATCGCGCTGGATCAAGGCCTTACCGCTTAATATTTGATTGTCAACGCCAACTAGATCGGTATTGACGTCGGCTTGGTTGAGCATCTCCAGTAAAAATGCCCCATCCTTGCCAATCCGGCCGCCCATCCAGGTCTTTGATCCAGCCTTGGCACAGGCAACTGCTTGATTCAAGCCTTTGCCGCCGGGCAGAATCTGGACCGAGCCTGGCATCAGGGTCTCGCCGGGCCGGACAAAATGGGGAACATCAAAAAAGAGATCGGTATTGATAGAACCAAGAACATAGATCGCCATAAAACCTCCAAAAGATGATCTGTTTGAACAATAATAACAACTCATTGAAATTTAAATAAACCATAAAAGAAGAACAAACTGCTCAAGCACCATTCAAGCAGACTTTTTTGATTATAGCTTGGTATGTCCAGAAACTTCCAGCAGTCTGGAAGGATCATGTTCGCTTTTATAAGCTGTTCCCCAGGCTTCCATCGCATCCAGAATCGGAGCCAGTGAAAGGCCGGTTTCCGTCAAGGAATATTCAACGCGCGGTGGGACTTCGGCATAGACCTTGCGGGTCACCAGTCCATCTTCCTCCATCGAGCGTAAGGAAGAGGTCAGGACTTTTTGGGAGATCGATCCAATTGAGCGCTGCAAGGCACCAAAGCGCAGGGTTCCTTGGCGAAGATCGCGCAAAATCAAAACTTTCCATTTGGAATCAATAAGCGAAAGAGTCGTTTCAACAGGGCAGGGTGACGGTTTAAACATATATTTCTCCAATCTATTGTTTTAATCAGCTTTATTTAAACAATAGTTACTATATAGATAGTATAGTACTTTAAAGTGCATACTTTCTATTTGATATAAGCCCTCTATAATGACTGTCTCTTATACACATCTGACGCTGCCGACGAATAG
>JADGIS010000054.1 GCA_015233825.1 Erysipelotrichaceae bacterium RD49 | reverse complement strand
AGATGTGTATAAGAGACAGCCCGCCCCGCCCTGTGGAGGAGGGCAAGCTGGTTTACCTGAAGCTCTCCGAGCTGCATCCGTTCCATACGTTCAGGGCCCACCCGTTTAAGGTGAAGGACGACGCCAAAATGCAGGAAACGGTTGCGTCTATCAAAGCAAACGGCGTTATGGTGCCGGGCCTTGCCCGCCCGGAAAAGGACGGTAACGGCTATGAACTGATCGCGGGCCATCGCCGTCACCGTGGCAGCGAACTGGCGGGGCTTACGGAAATGCCCTTTATCGTCCGGGAAATGACCGACCACGAGGCTGTTCAGGCTATGAAGGATAGCAACAAGCAGCGGGAGCAGACCCTCCCCAGCGAATTGGCCGCCCTTTTGGATTTGGAGGTCGAGGACATCAAGCACCAGGGCACGAGGTTGAAGGGCGTGGCCGAGGGCGACATCGGCAAGCGTTCCGTGGAGATCGTGGGCGAGGCGCACGACATGAATTATAAAAAAGTCATGCGCTATCTCCGGCTCAATTCCCTTGTGCCGGAGCTTCTGGACAAGGTGGACGAGAAAAAGATGGGCTTCATGCCTGCGGTAGAGCTCTCTTTTATCCGTCCCAAGAACCAGCGCCTGATCGCCGTTTCCATTGACGGGGAGCAGGCTTCCCCCTCCGTGGCCCAGGCCAAACGGCTCCGGGAGCTCGACAAGGCCGGTAAGCTGACCGGCGACATTATCGACGGCATTTTAAGTGAGGAAAAAAAGGAGGTAGACCGCGTGATTATCACCACGGACGAGCTCAACAAGTATTTCGGCAAGGAGGTAACTCCCCGCCAGATGAAGGATCAGATCATGGCCCTGCTGGACGACTGGAAAGAGAAGCAGCCCCCAGCGCTGGACAAGCCCCATCAGGATCGGTAAGCCTTGAGACACTTTGTCCCAAGGCTTTTATTTTATCAATAAGGAGGACGCGATTTGAAATCGAAACGTCATTTTCCCCGCAGGGCGCTGGCCCTGCTGCTGGCGGTTGCGCTTTGCATGGGGCTGATCCCCTCGGCCTTTGCCGCGCAGGAGAACGGCTACCATGACCCCGCCGAGCATTGGCTGACGGCCAACAACCGCACAAACGAGCTGGATGTCAACGCTGTTGTCACCCGCGAGACTTTCAACTGCGGTGAGTGCGGCAAGCCCACCAGCTTTGAGGCGTTCCGCACCCCGGAATACACCCACGACGGCCAGACGGCTATGGGCCGCAACGTCAAGTATTCGGACGGCACAATGGTGGACGGCGTGAGCAAGGGCACCATTCTGGACGGCACCCCCGGCGTGGATGCCTACTACACCGGCTATCACTTCACCAAGGCCGTGTGTGAGAACTGCGGCACCATCAACAGCAACATGGGAAAAACGGACTACGGCTACGGCAAAAATGTGTACTGGCTGTACGATTGCGCCGCCGAGTTTACCGAGCGCCTGCCGGAGTCCGTGACCTATGAATACACGGACACCCGCTACCATACCAAGACCACCACGGGCGGCACCTACTGCTGCTTCTGCTACGGCACCAACCGGCAGACTTCTTCCACGCTGGAGCGGCATGACCTGAAAACAGAGGTTTTGCCCCAGCCCGCCAACGGGCGGTTTGCCGAGGTGGAGCATTGTACCCTGTGCGAATATTCCCGCTATGCCTACACCACGGCCAAGGCCGTGATCGCGGACTACTACGGCGCGGCGGACGGCCAGCCCCATACCATCAGCGTCACCGACCTGTCCGAGCCCAGCGTCCGCACGTCCATCCGCTATGGCAATTCGGCGGATGCCTGCACCCTCACCAGCGCCCCCAACTACACCGAGGCGGGCCAGTACACCGTGTACTATGCCATTACCTACACTTACGGCGGCGAGAGCATGACAGAAAACGGCGTTGCCAACGTCTGGCTCCGGGACGAGTCCACCAGCGAGGACGGCTCCTGTTCCTGTGGCTGCGGCGATCCCAACTGCGGCTGTCAAGATAAGAATTGCGGCGGGAACTGCTGCAATGGGAACGCCTGCGGGGACAACCACCGCTTTGTGCTGCTGGACAGCGTGAGCCCCTCCTGTCTGACCCTCGGCTATGACCGCTATCTGTGTACCGAGTGCGGAAAGATTGAAAAGCGGGACTATGCGGCGGCGTTGGGCCATAGCTGGCAGGGCGTTGTTATCCGCGAGGCCACCTGCGAGGCGGACGGCAAGCTGCTGAACCTCTGTTCCCGCTGCGGGCAGATGGAAGTCACCGCCACCCCCAGGGGGGAGCACATCTATAACACCTACCCCGTGGCCGCCACCTGCACCCATTCCGGCTATACCATCCGGGAGTGCAAGGTGTGCGGGGATCGTCACATTGAGGACATCACCCCGGCGCTGGCCCACAGCTTTGATGCCCATACCACCCCGGCCACCTGCGAGGCAGGCGGCCATACCTCCCATATCTGCCACGGCTGCGGCTCCGGCTTTATCACCGACTACACGGACGCGCTGGGCCATAGCTGGGACAAGGGCACAGCCGTCACGGGGAGCACCTGCACCGGCGAGGGCATGACAGAGTACCGCTGCGTCCGCTGCGGCGCTCACCGTCTGGAGGGGGACGCTGCCAGCGGCCACGTCCCCGGCGAGGCGGCCACCTGCACCGAGCCCCAGCTTTGTACTAAATGCGGGGCCGTCATTGTAAAGGCGCTGGGCCACGATTACCGGGCGGAAGTCACCGCCCCCACCTGTACGGCGATGGGCTTCTCCCTGTTCGCCTGCTCCCGCTGCGGCGATAGTTATAAAAAAGACTACACCGAGGCCACCGGCCACACCCCCGGCGAGTGGATCGTGGACAAGGCGCCCACCACCCGCGCCGAGGGGAGCCGTCATAAGGAGTGCCAGAACTGCGGCGAGAAGCTGGAAACGGAGCCCATTGAGAAAATCTACAATCAGGCCACCACGGACACCCACGGGGAGGCCATTGTGGGCGGCTACCTCGTCACCGTCACCGACACGGACACGAAAAATCCTGTTTCCGGGGCGCTGGTGACGCTGCACACGGACAACAGCCTTTCCATCCGGCTCCCCAACAGCCGTCTGCTGGACTATGGGGATCAGGCCACCATCACCGTCCAGCTTGTGAAGGACAAGTCCCCCGTGGCGGATATGCCCATCGACGTGACCGACAAAAACGACAATTTCAGCGAGGGCAAAACCGACAAGGCCGGACAGCTCACCGTCCCCGGCGCTTCCGGCGTTACCAATGACGACGGTAAAGTTACCGTGGGCTGGGAGGATGCGGATCGTGACCGCTGGACACTCACCGTGAAGGTGGAGGACTTCGAGACAAAACGTCCCATAGCTGGCGCTGGCGTTGCCATCGGCAGGACGGGCAACATCACCGTTACCCTGCCCAAAGGCGAGGACATGGACGAAAACAACCGCATCACCGTCACTGTGACGGACAATAAGAAGCTGCCCCAGGAGGGCCTGACCGTGATTGTCAAAGGCGATTTGGGCCAGAGCGCCCAGGGCCAGACGGACGAGGACGGCCAGCTTACCGTCCCCGCCGTTTCCGTGTCCGAGCGCCACAGGGCCTATATCGTGGGCTATCCCGACGGCACCTTTGGGCCGGAGCGGAGCATGACCCGCAGCGAGGCCGCCGCCATCTTCGCCCGCCTGCTGGCGGATAAGAACGGCGACACCATCACCACGGCAGCGAAAACCAAGTTTGCGGATATTCCCGACAACGCATGGTACAGCGGCTATGTGAAGTATCTGACCGGCTACGGCGTGGTATATGGCCGGGGCGAGAGCACCTTTGTCCCCAACGATGCCATCACCCGCGCCGAGTTTACCGCCTTTGCGGTGCGCTTCTTTGAGGCGTATGGGGACGGCAATGGGGAGATCATGGAGCAGTACAGCGGCTTTGACGATGTTTCCTCTGGCTATTGGGCGGCGGAGTACATTAAGGACGCGGCCCGCCACGGCTGGATACATGGCTACGGCGACGGCACGTTCCGGGCAGACCGCTATATCACCCGCGCCGAGGTCGTTACCATTGTCAACCGTCTGCTGGGCCGCTTCGCGGACGAGGCGTATATCGGGGCCAACCTGCACCGGCTGGGCACGTTCACCGACATGACCAGCGGACATTGGGCGTTCTATGACGTGATGGAGGCCGCCAACACCCATACGGCCACCGTGAACGAGCGAAAAGCGAAGCAGCCTTGAGACACTTTGTCCCAAGGCCGTTTTTCTGCCTAACGTCCCGACAAACGGGGCCCCCGCGCAAGCCCAGCGAAGCGGGTTGCGTGGGGAGAGGAGGAGCAAGGGAGTGTGCGTAGTTTTCGCCAAAGGCGGAAACGGAGCAGAACGGACTTTGCGACGACGAGGCTCTGCGGATATATCCCCCGTCGCCGCCGTTATCGTTGCACAGGCGGGGCCGTCTGTCAATGGTGCGTAGCACCGCCGCCTGCGGCGGCTTGCCATTGACGGGCGGTCACGGCTGTGCTATCCCCTGCGGCGCGACGGGGGTATATCCTCCAGAGCCGCCCCCTTTCCCATGAATGGGAAAGGGCGGGGGGATAGGGTTGACCCGTCCCCCACCAACTAAACATCAAAAAAGGAGGCTTTTCCGATATGAAACGACCCCTCGCCTATGTGACCGCCGCATGGCTCGGCGGCGACAGTGAGAACGCGGAGCAGGCGGCCCGGTACTGCCGGGCGGTGTACGAGGCGGGCTTCTCCCCCGTCTGTCCGTCCCTGTATCTGCCCCTGATCCTGAATGACGCGGTGCCCCAGGAGCACAAGGACGGGCTGGACATGGCCCGCGACCTGCTCCGGCGCTCCCATGTGCTGGTGGTGTGCGGCCATACCGTCACCGAGGCTATGAAAAACGACATCGCCACAGCCCAGCGGCTGGGCATTACCGCCACCACCCTTGAGGGCATCCTGACCGTCAAAGGCCAGGGGCGGCCCCGCTGCTGATGGCGGCCCTCTTTGAAGCCTACATTACCAACGCCGGAAAATATGCGGAGGGGCGGCCTGTGGGGGAAACGCTCAAATTCCCCACCAGCGCCCCGGAGGTGGAGGCCCTCTTAAAACGGATCGGCGTGGATGGCGTCCGCTATCAGGAAATTTTCATTACTTCCTTTGACGGCGACGTGCTGGGGCTTTACGACCATTTGAGCGAATATGAAAATCTGGACGAGCTGAACCATTTGGCCCGCCTGTTCTCGGAGCTCTCGCCCGGCGAACTGGAAACCTTTGAAGCCGTCATCAACAAGGGCGACCATACGTCCAGTGTGGCCGACATCATCAACCTTGTCCACAACCTCGATTGCTACGAATTTTTCCCCGGCGTAACGGAGGATGAAACGCTGGGCCGTATCTATATTGAGGATATGGAGGCGCTGAAGGTGACGGAGGACGTGCTGCCCTACTTCGATTTTGAAGCATACGGGCGGGATGTGCGGCTGAACGAGGGCGGGCACTTCGCCCCCGGCGGCTATGTGCGGAGATCGGGCGGCGATTTTCAGGAGGCATATCACGGGATTGGGGACATCCCCGCAGAGCACAGGGTTTTCTCTTTCCCCAGGCTCTCTATCCCGGAGCAGATGGCCGCCTACAAAGGGATCATTGACGGCTCCTCGCTGGAGCATGAACGGCGCGCTTCCCAAAAGGAGCAGCCGGAACGATAGCGCCGCCTTGAGACATTTTGTCCCAAAGCGGCCAAGGGAGGTGATGAATAGCTGGCGGAGGAAGAAGTGACCCGGCGCACAGTTGCGCTGATCGTCAACGCGGACAAGCTGTCGGCGCGGGTGCTGGCCTATGCGCTCCGGGCGGCTGGCCGGAAGATCCAGCGAGAAATGCAGGCCCACAAGACACCCCACGGCAGGCAGACGGTAAAAAAGCTGATGAACCACGGGGAGGCCACCAGCAGTCTCCCCGTGGAGTCCCCCCGGCAGTTTGACAAGGTGGCCCGGCGCTGGAATGTGGACTACGCATTTTATAAGAATGACGATGGGAAATACCTGTTGTTTTTCAAGTCCAAGCAGGCCGACGCGATCACCGCCTGCTTCGGGCAGTATTCCCGGCTGGTGCTGGATCGGGGCAAATCCCGGCGCGTCCCCATTCGGGAGCAGCTGAAACGGGCGGCGGAGCGGGTACGGCGGCAGCCCCAACGGGAACGGGCAAAGGAGGCGGAACATGAGGAGCGGTAGTCTGAAAAAGTATCTGATCCCCAATCTGCCCTATATGTTTCTGTTTTGGTGCTGCCTGAAGCTGGGGACGGCCTACCGACTGGCGGCGGGGGCCAACCTCGCGCAGAAGCTGGTGGGCATGGTGGCGGCTATCGGCCCGGCCTTTGCCGACTTTGCGCCGGGCCTGAATGGTTTTGACTGGCTCACCGGCCTTTTTGGGGCGGCGGCGATCCGCCTGTTCGTCTACTGCAAGGCCAAAAACGCGAAAAAGTACAGGAGGGATGTGGAGTATGGATCGGCGCGTTGGGGCGGGCCCAAAGACATTGCCCCTTTTACCGATCCCGTGTTCAAAAACAATGTGATCCTCACCGGGACGGAGTTTCTGACAACCAACACACGGCCCAAGATACCGGGCAACGCCCGCAACCTCAACTGCTGCGTCATCGGCTCGTCTGGCAGCGGCAAAACCCGTTTCTGGCTCACCCCCCAGCTTTTACAGGCCCATTCTTCCTATGTGGTGGTAGACCCGAAGGGGGGTACGCTGGAGCAATGCGGCGCGTTCCTGCTCCGGCAGGGCTATAAGGTCAAAGTGTTCAACAGCATAGATTTTTCAAAATCCATGCACTATAACCCGCTGGCCTATATCAAGAGCGAGGCGGACATTCTGAAGTTTGTGGACACGCTGATCGCCAACACCAAGGGGGACGGCAAAGAAGGCGATCCGTTCTGGACGAAGGCGGAAACGCTGCTGTACTGCGCCCTGATCGCCTATATCATTTTTGAGGGGGCCCCGGAGGACAGAAACCTCAATACGCTGGTAGACATGATCTCCGGCATGGAGGTGAAGGAAAACGACGAAAACTTTATGAACGCCGTGGACTATATGTTTTCCGGGTTGGAAAAGCGCAAGCCGGATTGTTTTGCGGTGAAACAGTATAAGAAATACAAATTAGCCAGCGGCAAGACAGCAAAAAGTATTTTGATTTCCTGCGGCGCTCGGCTGGCCCCCTTTGACATTCCCCAGCTTCGGGAGATCATGGGCTACGACGAGTTACAGCTTGACCGCATAGGGGACAGGAAAACGGCGGTGTTCTTCCTGATCTCGGACACCACCCCCACCTATAATTTCCTTGTGGCGCTGGCGTTCTCGCAGATGTTCAACCTGCTTTGTGAGCGGGCGGACAACGTACACGGAGGCCGCCTGCCCCATCATGTGCGGGTGCTGTGGGACGAGGCCGCCAACACCGGGCAGGTGCCCAATCTGGAAAAGCTGGTGGCGGTCATCCGCTCCCGCGAGGTGAGCCTGTGCCTGTTCTATCAGCAGATGGCCCAATGCAAGGCCATTTACAAGGACAACGCCGAAACCATTTTAGGCAATATGGACAGCGTGATCTTCCTCGGCGGGCGGGAGTCCAGCACGATCAAGGAAATATCCGAAAACTGGCTGGGCAAGGCTACGATCTCCATGCAGACGGAGGGCCGCTCCAAGGGGCAGTCCGAAAGTTACAGCCTGAATACCCAGCGGCTGGGCCGTGAGCTTATGACCCCCGCCGAGCTTGCCACCATGCCGGGCGACAGGTGCATTTTGCAGTTACGGGGCCTGCCCCCGTTCTACTCGCCCAAGTACGACCTGAAGAACCACCCCAATTACAGGTACACGGCGGAAGCGGATAAAAAACGCAACGCCTTTGACCTGTCCAGGCTCACCAAGCGGCGCATGGACAGGATAGACCCAAAAGAGGAGTACGCCGTGTACGAGGTGGACGGGCCGGACGATCAGCACATGGAAGAGGACGAGGACATCCTCAACTATGACGACATCGACGACCCGGACGCCTATTAAGGTTTGGGACAAAGTGTCCCAATGTTCCCGCCGCCCTCACGGGCGGCTTTTTTGTGGCCGGGGAATTTCCCCGGAGAAAAGGAGGCAATATGCAGTTTTTCACATCCGCTATTCAGACCTTGCAGACCCTTGTTGTGGCCCTCGGCGCTGGCTTGGGCGTGTGGGGCGTGGTGAACCTGCTGGAAGGCTACGGCTCGGACAATCCGGGCTCCAAAAGCCAGGGTATGAAGCAGCTCATGGCGGGCGGCGGCATCATCCTGCTGGGCACCACCCTGATCCCCCTGCTGTCCGGGCTGTTCGGATAAGGCGGGCCGCCGATGGATTTTCTCACCGACTGGCTCACGGATTGGCTGAAGGAGCTGCTCATTGACGGGATCATGGGCAACCTGAGCGGGCTCTTTGATAGCGTCAATGCCAACGTCGGGGAGATCGCGGCACAGGTGGGGACTACCCCGGCGGCATGGAACGCCGGGGTGTTCTCCCTGATCCGGCAGCTTTCCGAAACGGTGGTTTTACCTATCGCCGGTCTAATCCTGACCTTTGTGGCGACCTACGAGCTCATACAGATGCTCATTGACCGAAATAACCTGCATGATCTGGACTACTGGATATTCTTTAAATGGATATTCAAGACGGGGGCGGCCATCCTGATCCTCTCCAACACGTTCAACATCGTTATGGCGGTGTTCGACGTGTCACAGAGCGTTATCACGAGGGCGGCGGGGCTTGTCCAGGGCTCCACCGACGTAACGGCGGATATGCTGGCGACGCTGGAAACGACGCTGGAGGGTATGGACATCGGCCCGCTGCTGGGGCTGTTCATGCAGTCCCTGCTGATCGGCGTGACGATGCAGATTTTAGGCGTTGTCATTTTCGTCATTACCTATGGCCGTATGCTGGAAATCTATATGCTCACCAGTCTGGCCCCCATCCCCGTGGCGACCCTCTCCAACCGGGAACTCGGCGGCATGGGGCAGAACTATCTGAAATCCCTGTTCGCCGTGGGCTTCCAAGGGCTTCTGATCCTCGTCTGCGTGGGCATCTATGCGGTGCTGGTGCAGGGGATCGCCGTGGGCGGCGACCCCATAGGGGCCATTTGGGGCACGCTGGGCTATTCTGTCCTGTTGTGCTTCATGCTCTTTAAGACGGGCAGCATCGCAAAAAGTATCTTCGGGGCGCATTGATTGGAGGGTGATACGATCAAAAAATCAGCTTTGGGACAAAGTGTCCCGAACCCGCCGACGGCGGACGGCCTGTATCTGATGGACGGGATCAAAGGGCTGCTGGCCCTGCCGGAGCACTCGGTAGATATGCTCCTGACCGATCCGCCCTACGGCACCACCCGCAACTATTGGGATGTGCCCCTGCCGCTCCCCGAACTGTGGGAGGCGGTGCGCTGGGCCCTGAAGCCGGACGGGGCGGCCCTGTTCTTCGCCCAATGCCCCTATGACAAGGTGCTGGGCGCGTCCAACCTCCCCATGCTCCGCTACGAGTGGATATGGGTGAAGGCGCGGAGCACCGGCTTCCTCAACGCCAACCGCGCCCCGCTGAAAAAGACGGAGAATATTTTGGTGTTCTACCAAAAGTCCCCGGCCTATTTCCCGCAGTTTACCTATGGGGAGCCCTACCAACGCATACATCCCCGCAGCGGCAGCACTCCCAACTACGGCAGATTTGAGCGTCAGAGCTCCGAGTCCGCAGACGGGCGGCGCTATCCCTGCAACGTCCTGACATTCCCCACGGTGGCCCATACCGTCCACCCCACCCAAAAGCCGGTTGACCTGTGCGAGTATTTCATCCAGACCTACACCCGGCCCGGCGAGGTGGTGGCGGACATCTGCGCGGGCTCCGGCACAACGGCGGTGGCCGCCCTGAACACGGGCCGCCGCTATCTTTGTTTTGAAACGGCCCCGGCCATCTACGCCCCCGCGCTGGAGCGCATTGCCCAGGCGCGGGCGGCGGTGGCCGGGGGCGGGAAAGGAGCGTAACTATCGGAGAATACAGCGTGATCTATGCCGATCCCCCGTGGCGGTATGCCCAAAAGGGCTTGCAGGGGGCGGCGGAAAAGCACTACCCCACAATGGGGATCGAGGAATTGTGCGCGTTGCCTGTGGCCGACATAGCGGCCCCGGATAGCGCGCTTTTTCTTTGGGCCACGTTTCCCCAACTGCCGGAGGCCCTGCGGCTGATTAAGGCGTGGGGCTTCCAGTATAAGACCGTGGCCTTTGTCTGGCTGAAGCAAAATAGGAAGTCCCCCGGCTGGTTTTACGGGCTGGGCTTCTGGACGCGGGGCAACGCGGAGGTGTGCCTGCTGGCGACGCGGGGGCACCCCAAGCGGCAGGCCGCCGACGTTCACCAATTCATCATTTCCCCCATTGCGGCCCACAGCAAAAAGCCGGATGTGGCCCGTGACAAAATTGTGACCCTGATGGGCGACGTGCCCCGCGTGGAGCTATTCGCCCGGCAGATCCCGCCCGGCTGGGACGTGTGGGGAAACGAGGTGGAGCCCACCGGGGCGCTTCGGAATTTCGGGGCCCCCACAAAGTCGCATGACTTTGTGGGGAGAGGAGGCGCAACGGAGCGCAGCGAGCTTTGGGACACTTTGTCCCGAAGCGAGTATAGCGAAGTTTGCGCCGACGAGTCCCAAACAGGAGGTGACAGCTAAATGGCCTATGTGAACGTCCCCAACGACCTGTCCAAGATCAAAACCAAACTGGCGTTCAATTTGACGAAGCGGCAGCTTATCTGCTTCGGCGGCGCGGCGGCCGTGGGCATCCCCCTGTACCTGCTGACCCGCAGCGCCCTGGGCAACACCGGGGCCCTGTTCCTGATGCTGGCCGTCATGCTCCCGGCGTTCCTGCTGGCGATGTACGAGCGCGACGGCCTGCCGCTGGAGAAGGTGGTGGGGCATATCGTCCGGGCCCGCTTCCTGCGCCCCGGCGTGAGGCCCTATCGGACGGAGAATATCTACGCCCCATTTGTGGGAAAGGAGGAGTCCCTTGACAAAAGGCAAAAGTGCAAAGCAAAGGCCCGCAAAGGCTAAACCGGCCAAGGGCGGCGCACTCTCGGCCCAGCAGACCATCCCCTATGTGCGGATGCTGAAGGACGGTGTGTGCCAGCTTCCCGGCGGCCTGTTTACCAAAACGCTGGCCTACGAGGACATTAACTATTCCGTGGCTTCCACGGAGGATCAGTCCGCTATCTTCAACGGCTGGAGCGCGTTCCTCAACTATTTTGACAGCTCTATCCCGTTCCAGCTTTCTTTCATCAACCGCCGCTCCCATTCGGGCGGGCGGTATCAGATCAACATACCCCCGGCCCACGACGATTTTGACAGCATCCGCGAGGAGTTCACGGGGATGCTGAAGGGGCAGGTTGCCAAAAGCAACAACGGCATTGACCGGGCCAAATACATCACATTCGGCGTTCCCGCCGACGACCTCAATACCGCCCGGCCCCGGCTGGAGCGGGTGGAGGCCGACGTGATGGGCAACTTCAAGCGGCTGGGGGTGGAGTCCGCGCCGCTGGACGGACGGGGGCGGCTGGCGGTGCTCCACGGCCAGACCCACCCCGGCCCCCAGCGGGAGCCGTTTCATTTTAGCTGGGCGGACGTGGTGAAAACGGGACAGGGCACCAAGGAGGCCGTGGCCCCCTTTGGCGGCTTCGACTTCTCCCGTTCCCGCACATTCCGGGTGGGCCGGTATTGGGGCGCGGCCAGCTATTTACAGATCATGGCTTCCGAGCTCTCTGACCGGCTCCTGCGGGAAATTCTGGAGCTTGACGCGGAGCTCACCGTCACATTGCACATTCAGACCGTGGATCAGACGAGGGCCATCAAGACCATTAAAGGCAAAGTCTCCGACATTGACCGCATGAAGGTGGAGGAGCAGAAAAAGGCGATGCGGGCCGGGTACGACCCGGACATTCTGCCCCCTGACCTGATCACCTTTTCCAAGGACGCGGCAGACCTGCTGGCCGATCTGCAATCCCGCAATGAGCGGATGCTGCTGCTCACCTTTACGGTAGTAAACTTCGCCCCCTCACTGGAGCGGCTGGAAAACGATGTGTTCACCGTGTCCGGCATCGCTCAAAAATACAACTGCGCCTTGAAGCGGCTGGATTGGCAGCAGGAGCAGGCGTATGTATCCTCGCTGGCCCTGGGCCGGAACGAGGTGGAGATACAGCGGGGCATGACGACCAGCAGCACAGCGATTTTCATTCCCTTTATCACGCGGGAGCTCCGCATGGGCGGGCAGGCCCTCTACTACGGCATGAACGCCCTCTCCCACAACGTCATCATGGCGGATCGAAAGAAATTGAAATCCGCCAACGGGTTATATCTCGGCTCTACCGGCTCCGGCAAGAGCTTTGCCGCCAAGCGGGAGCTTATCAATGTATTTCTGGCGACGCAGGACAGGATCATCGTGGTTGACCCGATGGGGGAATATGCCCCGCTGATAAAGCGGCTGGGCGGGCAGGTGATCGACATTGCCCCGGACAGCCCCTGCCATATCAACCCGATGGACATTCAGCTTGACCTTGACGGCGGGGACAGCCCCCTTTCCATGAAGGCAGACTTCCTCTTGTCCCTGTGTGAGCTCGTCGTGGGCGGCAAGGAGGGCTTACAGCCCATTGAGAAAACGGTGATAGACCGCTGTGTGCGGCAGGTGTACCGTGAGCTGGCGCTGGGGATCGGGGACGGCAAAATGCCCCTGCTCCAAGATTTGTACGAGGAGCTTCTGAAGCAGCCGGAGCCGGAGGCAAAGCGGGTGGCGACGGCGCTGGAGCTCTACTGCACCGGCTCCCTGAACCTCTTTAACCATCCCACCAATGTCAATCTCAATTCCCGTGTGGTGTGCGTCGTGCTGAAGGGCATGGGGGAGAACCTGCGAAAAATCGCTATGCACGTCACCAACGAGTTTGTGACCGAGGCCGTCAACACCAACTTTGCCGCTGGCGCGGCGACGTGGTGCTACTTTGACGAGTTCCACATCCTCCTGCGCGATCCCCTGACGGCCAGCTATTTTGTGGCAGTGTGGAAGATGCTCCGCAAAAAGGGCTGTGTCCCCTCGGCCCTGACGCAGAACGTGAAAGACCTGTTGGCCAGCCGGGAGATTGAGAACATTTTGGACAACACGGATTTTATGATCCTGCTGTCCCAGGCGCAAAGCGACCGGGCAATACTGGCAAAGCAAATTGGGATCAGCGAACACCAGCTATCCTATATCACCCAAAGCAACAGCGGCGAGGGGCTCCTGTTCTACGGCGCGGTGACGATCCCCTTTGTTGACCGCTTCCCCAAGGGGGAGATTTACGACCTGCTCACCACCCGCCCGGAGGATTTGAAGAATGACGCCGGAGCGTGAGGGGCGGGGCCCGCGCATAGATCGGGCCGGGCCCGGCCTGCGCTTTGACAAGGCGGAACCTGCGGAGCCCAAGGCCAGGGGCCGCCCCGCCGGGGCATGGAAAAAGGCATCGGCCCGCATGGCGGCGGAGTCCACCGTCAAGCCGGAGGCGGCCCCTGTGTGTGAGGGCGCTGCCCCGTATGTGCCTGACACGCCGGAGGCTTCCTCTGTGGGGGAGCCCCCCCGGCCCGCTGGCGCTGATACCGGGCCGGAGGCCCCGTCCGCTGACAGGGAGCCCTGGCAGGTTGAGGGCGGCGCTGCTCCTGATGGCGGCCCGGCAGGTTTGGGACAAAGTGTCCCAAAGTACCGGCAACATAGCCAGGCGGAGCCCGCTTTGGGACAACGTGCCCACAGGGGCAAGTTCCGGCAGGACAACCAGCAGGCCCGCCCCTCTGACCGGCTCCACCATGACGGCGACTCCGGCCCTGACCCTGACGGCCCCGCCACCGGCGGCCCCGGCGCTGGCGGCGGCGATCCACCCGAACCTGAAAAGCTCCGCAAGGCCCGGCAGCGCATGGAGCACTTTGACGGCAAGCGGGGTGCGGCCAGGGAAAAGCTGGCGCAGCAGAAGCCCCCTAAAAGGCCCGGCCCGGTAAAATACGCGGCGGGCTATGCGGGGCGGAGCGTCCACGGCTTTGTCCACGGGAAAATTTATCAGGTGGAGCATGAAAATGTGGGCACCGAGGGGGCCCATCGCTCCGAGCTTGTGGGTGAGGCGGCTGGCCGGAGGGCGCTGCGCTTCACCAAAAACCGGCTGCGAACCCGCCCCGCCCGGCAGGTGAAAAAGGCGGAGGGCCGGTATGTGAAGGCTGCGGCGGATTTCCACTTCCAACAGGCCGCCGCTGAAAATCCCGATTTGGGCAAAAACGCATTGGCCCGGATGTGGCGGAAACGGCAGCAGCGCAAACGGTATCAGCGACAGGTGCGGGAGGCGGCCAAACAGGGGGCAAAGGCGGCGGAGAAAACGGCGGTCACGGCGGAAAAGGCTGGCCGGGCCGTGGTGGGCTTCGTCAAGCGGCATCCCGTGGGGGTGCTCATCGCCCTGCTCTGCCTGCTTCTGCTGGTGGGGATGCAGTCCTGTACGTCCTCGCTGGCGGCCATCGGTAACGGTATGGCCGGGAGCGTGGCGGCGACCACCTATCCGGCGCAGGACGCTGACCTGCTGGGGGCCGAGGCCGCCTATGCGGGGCTGGAGGCCGAGCTGCAAGCCTACCTCGACGGCTATGGGGCCGCCCACGACTACGACGAGTACCATTTTGATCTGGACAGCATAGAGCACGATCCCTATGTGCTGCTGTCCATCCTCTCGGCGTTCCACTCGGAGGGCTGGACGCTGGCCGACATACAGGCCGACCTGCAATTTCTCTTTGACCGCCAGTATATCCTCACCGAGTCCGTGGCGGTGGAGGTGCGCTATCGGGCGGAAACCCGGACGGCGGAGGACGGCAGCGCCTACACGGTGCAAGTCCCTTATAACTATTCCATCTGCACCGTGACGCTGGAAAACTTTGACCTGTCCCACGTCCCCGTCTACGTCATGGGCGAGGAGCAGCTCTCCCGCTATGCGCTCTACATGGCGGCGCTGGGCAACCGGCCCGATCTGTTCCCCGGCTCCGCCTACATCGGCAGGTACGACGGCCCCGTGACCCGCTATGAGATACCCCCGGAGGCGCTGGAGGATGAACAATTCGCCGCTATGATTGCCGAAGCGGAGAAATATCTCGGCTATCCCTATGTATGGGGCGGCAACTCCCCGGCCACGTCCTTTGATTGCTCCGGCTTTGTGTCTTGGGTGGTGAACCATTGCGGCGTGGGCTGGAATTTTGGGCGGCTGGGGGCGCAGGGCCTTTACAACGTCTGTACCCCCGTCCGTTCCCCACGGCCCGGCGATCTTGTGTTCTTCCGCTATACCTACAACGCGCCTGACCCGGACGGCGTGACCCATTGCGGCATCTATGTGGGGGACGGCATGATGATCCACTGTGGCGATCCCATCAGTTATGCCAACCTGAACAGCAGCTATTGGCAGTCCCATTTTTACGCCTACGGGCGTTTACCGTGAAAAGGAGGTTTTGAATGGCAATCAGCAAAAGCGCAAAAATCATGGCCGAAATGGAAAAGGTCAAGGCCAAGATCAGCGACCAGCAGGCCAAGCTGAAGGAATTGGAGCAGAAGCACCGCGAAGCGGAAAATGAGGAGATCGTGGACATCGTGCGCGGCATGAGCATCTCCCTGTCCGATCTGCCCAGCCTGCTCCAGACCATGAAGGGCGGCCCTTTGGGACAAAGTGTCCCGAAGGAGGCCCCGGAACAGGAGGGTGAGGGCGAATGAAAAAGTTTCGGTATCTGGCGGCGGCGCTGTGCGCCGTCGTTCTTTTATGCGGCCTGACGTTCCCGGCCTTTGCCAGCGGCGAGGCGTGGACGGACGCGGAGCCCCCTGACAAGAGGCCGGTGCAGACTCTGTCTCTTATACACATCTGACGCTGCCGACGAATAGCCTTGTGTCGATCTCGCCGGTTGCCCGAGCCTTGAAAAAAAAAAATGCGCTCACCGTCATCACTTAGTGGCCATGGCACGTATGCTAACTTCCTACTACAACCAGATCAAGAACAACCGGGGCTCCTCATACAAACTGACGCTCGGCACGTAGACATGCTAGAA
>JADGIS010000053.1 GCA_015233825.1 Erysipelotrichaceae bacterium RD49 | reverse complement strand
CAAAGATTCAGATTTTTTAGATCTAGTAGGTAAACGCCCTGCAGTGGGTGTAAAGCAAGTCGGATCCTCTATGGAGAAGATGCATCTTTGAAGGAATGTCGTAATTGTCGCGATATTTTCCAACTGTCTGGATAACCGGCGCATCAGGCTCTCTTCTTTTTCATCGCGCAGATCACACAAGCAGGCATCGCTCGTCTGCTTGCTGCAGCCAGCTGCTTTGAGGTTTTATTCAAATTCTTGATGATCGGTTTGATTCATATTCCTACCTCTGAATTTTGTTTCTTACAATTTACGTTCTGTCTGTTCGCCAATTTTCTTCTTTCTGAACTAAGATCATTGTAAAACGCGCACTGAGATCTATCGAATGCTTATTGTTGATATCGTGACATGCACGTGAGGTATTTCTATAAACTCAATTTGTTTTATGGGCAATTTGGTCTTTCGAAAACAGAAGGTGATCATCCAAGGACTAATTCGTCAAAGACTATTGAAAAAGAATAAAGGCATCGAACCAGCAAGTTGAGGGACTGGCTGTCGAAAATCAGTATTTGCAAGCATTTTCCAGCTGTTTGGGGAAGAATTTTGTTGGCCGCTTTGCATGGTGGACTGGTATGGTGAAAATAGAAAAATGTGTTTTCAGTTGTTCATCTGCGTAAAACAAGTTTTGATAAATGGATACGTTTAAACCAATAGAAAAGTGCTTTTTGAGGAGGAAGAGATATGTTGTGTGGCTTGCTTGGCGGATGCCTTTGGGCATTGGATACTGTATTGCTTTCGATTGCGATGGCTCCCTTTGAACTTGAATGGACCGCTCCGATTATTTCCACCGGCCTGCATGATCTGTTTTCTGCCCTTTGGATGAGCGGATTGATTACGATCAAAAAGAAATGGCCTGCCATTCGAAAGGCTCTGCAGTCCAGAAGCGGCTGGATGGTAGTCGCAGCGGCTTTACTTGGCGGCCCGGTGGGCATGTGCGGGTATGTCTTTGCGGTCCAGTTTTTAGGCCCGTCGCTGACGGCTGGCATTTCCGCTTTTTATCCAGCCCTGTCGGCTGTTCTTTGCTGGATCTTCTTTGGCCAGAAGCTAAGAAAAAGCCAGGTTGGGGGGTTAGGTTTATGTCTTGGATGTATCGTGGCCATGTCCGCTTCCAGCCCCCAGCAAGGATCGAATTTTGGCCTGGGACTGCTTATGGCCATTGGCTGCGTAGTGGGATGGGCTTTGGAAGGCGTGATCGTCCAGCATTCGATGAAAGAGGATCTTGACAATGAAATCTGTCTGTTTTTAAGGCAGACGACTTCAGCGGCTGCCTTTTCGTTTCTCATCATCCCGCTTGTCAGTTCCTGGCAGTTTGCCTCAACAGTTTTGAGCACCTCATGGGAACTTCTTTTGGCGGCTTCGTTTTGTGGAACAGCGAGTTACCTTTCCTACTACAAAGCGATCGGCTGGATTGGCGCCAACAAAGCGATGCCGCTCAATTCAACGTATTGTGCCTGGGCGGTTGTCTTTGCGCTTGTTTTGCAGGGAACGATCCCGACTCTTTTGCAGGTCATTCTTTGTATTGGGATTTTAGCCGGTGCGATTCTTTGTGCCCATGAACCGGGCGCCTTCCAAGCGCAGTAAAGCTGCCTTTGCTTTTCGAGCTATTCCGCTTTTCAAACAAGCAGTCTCTTCAATCCAGCCTAAAAAGGCAGCCAACGGATTTGATAAACCGTTGGCTGCCTTTTATGTTCCTATGTTCTTACTCTATCTGTTTTTATTTGTTTCTAATGATTTGAAACGCACAGCGCATCCTGGCTGCTATTCTTCTGCTTCCTTTTTCGCTTCGAGCTCACCAGGCTGGCTTGTTTCGGGATCAATCGTGATGACAGTCATGCCGTTTTCTTTAAGACGCTGCACAATGGCTGGATTGGCGCCTGTATCCGTAATGATCGTCCCCGGATTTTGAAGGGTAAAACTGCCCATGGATTCGGTTTTTCCGAGTTTGGACGAATCGGCCAGGATGAAATACGCTTTGGCATGCGCAATCATCGTTTCATTGATTCCCAGTTCAGCCGGAATTCCGCAAAGAATTTCGCCCCTCGGTGAGATTCCTGAGCAGCCTAAGAAAGCTTTTTTCCGATAGGTATCAAGAAGGTTGCGGACACAATAGTCTCCAACCATGATATGATCGCGCAACAGGCCCCCGGTCAGCTGGATAGAAATGGATTCCTTCTTGGAATAGCCAGGGGCAAAGGCGTTATTGGTCACAACCGCCACATTTCTTGCGGTAAGGGTTTCTAAAACGCCCGAAGCCGTCATGCTGCCATTGATAAAAATGGAATCTCCATCTTCAATCAACGTAGAGGCATACAAACTGATGGCATCACGGGCTTTTTGGATCTTGAGATCTTCATTGGAGATATAGCTGGAATTAATCCTGGCTCCGCCATGATAGCGGATGAGCAAGCCCTGGCTTTCCAGCTGCTGCAAATCGCGCCTTGCAGTCATCAGTGAAATATTGAAAATCTCGGCCAGCTTATCCACCTTGATCTCATGTTGTTCGTTAAGTAGCTTTATGATATTTTCATGTCGTTTTATTATTGATTGCTGATCTCTTTTCATATTTTTTGATGGTTATGTTCTTTCTGAGAAAAATTATAAACGTGTTCTCAAAAAAAGGAATGGAGCAATGGCGTCCATTCCTTTTTTTGCGGCTCTTTTGGAAATCTTGTTCGTTTTTGATTTCAATTCCCTTTTTTTCCGGCTCTTTAGCGAGGGCTAGTCGAGCAGTCCTTTTGCTTCGAGAGCTTTTTCCATTTCGCCAAGGGACATGATATTGCGAAGCCCCAGGACAACTGTTCCCTTCTTTTCGGCATCCTTAAAGGTGCTCAAAAAGTTTTTCGCGCAGAATACCACATCGTATTGAGGAGCCAGGGATTTTCCTTCGGAAAGACTACATAAGGACCCTATTTGGTAATGCAGTCCACAATCTGCCGATGGTAGCCATCGTCTACGTAGCCAACTCGGGTTCGCAAGGTAGGCGTGAATGATGAATTTGGCCACTCTGGACCAGCCAAGCAGCTGCTCGTTGAATTTGGCCTTTGTGCTGAACATTTAGTAGAAGAAGCCAAAGAGCTCATGCGTCCGCAATCTTAGTCTGCAAACATCCTGATCATTCCGATTTTGAATCCTCTGGTTTTGCTTCCAGAGGATTTTTTATATTTCGGTCAAACAACAAGCAGGCTTTCATTTTGTCCTTTCAATTCTCTGCCTGTCTTTTCCTTTCAAGCAGGCATCCTTTTCTGCTCGATCCATGAAACCAGAAAATTGAAAGTAGAATTCGTTTACATCCCGCCTTAGAAAGAGGCAAAATCGAGAGCCGCTCTCACTGGCGGGTATAATAAGACTAGACTTACTTTGTCATTTTTTCTTGACAAAGCCCATAGAAAGATGATGGATATGACTACTCTGAGCACGATTGAAATCGGACAGACCGTTGAGGTGAAGAAGCTGGATCTCGATGAAGCCACTGCATTGCGTCTGCAGTCGCTGGGCATGATTATCGGGACGAAGATTACGGTGCTAGCCCGTAAGGGAAAAGGAACGATGATCATCGACCTGCGCAAGACCCGCTTTGCGCTGGGGCCATCGATCACTGAACATATTGAGGTGGAACATGTCTGAGTTAACGCTTGGTTTTATCGGCAATCCAAACTGCGGGAAAACAACTTTATTTAACGCCTACACGGGGGCTAACCTGAAGGTTGCCAACTGGCCTGGCGTAACGGTCGAGCGAATGGAGGGAGCGATTTCCTCCCATGGCCATAAAATACGGCTGGTCGATCTGCCGGGCACGTATTCACTCAATTCCTTTACCATGGAAGAGCAGGTCTCGCGCCAGTTTATCATTTCCGATGAAGTGAATGTCATCGTGGATGTAGCGGATGCCAGCGCGCTGGAACGTTCGTTGTTTCTGACCTTGCAGCTGTCCGAAATGGAAAAACCAATGGTGATGGCCCTCAATATGATGGATATCGTCACCAAGCGGGGTATCGATCTCGACTTGCACCGGCTGCAGGAAATTTTAGGCATTCCCGTCATTCCGGTTATCGCCCGCAAAAAGCGGGGGTTGAAGACATTGCTGCATGCAGCCCTTCATCAAGCTGAAGATGCCAATGCTTCCAACCACCAGCCGCGGATGATTCACTCGGAGCAGACCAAACCGTATGTCATGGTCTATTCCGACAGCATTGAACAAAAGATTGCAGCGGTGGAAAAACTGCTTCCGCCAGACACGCCCCGCAAACGCTGGGTAGCGATTTCCATGCTGACGGCTGACCCCGAAATGAAACAGAAATACCCGATTGATCTTGGCGGCATTATCGATGGCCATGAAGCCAATGAAATCGTCAATCAGCGCTATGACATGATTCAAGCGATTATGGACGAAGTCATGCTGGGCAAAGAAGAGTCGGATACCTTAACCGAGCGGATTGACAATGTCGTCACCCGGCCATTTTGGGGGGTTGTGATTTTCCTTTGCATGATGGCCATTGTCTTTGCCTTAACCTTTAACATTGGCGACTGGCTTTCGGAATACCTGGAAATGGGCATCGACTGGTTTACCCAGTCCATTGGCGCCTTGCTGACCAGCCTGCATGCTTCGGAGTGGCTGATCAACCTGATCTGCGATGGCATTATTTCAGGCGTCGGCGGTATTTTGACTTTCCTGCCTAACATCACCATTTTGTTTTTAGCCATGGCCTTTTTGGAAGACTCCGGCTATATGGCCAGGGTGGCGTATGTCATGAACGAAATCATGGAACGCATTGGTCTTTCAGGCCGGGCATTTATCCCGATGGTTTTGGGATTTGGCTGCACGGTACCCGCCATTATGGCCAGCCGGGCGCTTGAATCGGAACGCGACCGCAAGCGGGTTATGTTATTGACCCCGTTTATGAGCTGTTCAGCCAAGCTGCCGGTTTATATTTTATTTTCCGGCATGTTCTTTTCTGATCATGCCATGTGGGCTGCGTATTCCATGTACCTGATTGGGATTTTGATGGCTTTGCTGCTGGCCTGGATTTTGCATCAGATGGATCCCAAAACTGAAACGATTCCTTTGCTGATTGAACTGCCAGCCTATAAAACCCCTAGCGCGCATTCGATTGCGGTTTATGTCTGGGAAAAAGTTAAGGACTTCCTGACGAAAGCCGGAACAACCATTTTTGCCGCCTCGATTCTATTATGGATCTGCATGCACTTTGGTTCTTCAGGCTATACCACCGATATTGCTTCTTCCTTTGCAGCAGATTTAGGCAAGGTTCTGGCCCTGGTCCTGATTCCCTGCGGCCTTGGTTACTGGAAGATTGCAGTGGCTTTGATTGCCGGAATTTCCGCCAAAGAAGTCGTCGTCAGCTCGATTGCGGTCTTGTATGGCATTGCCAATGTCAACAGTTTTGGCGGCATGCAGCTGCTTCATACCGAACTGCTGGCTTCTGGATTTGGGCCGCTGAATGCCTATTGCATGATGCTGTTTACCTTGTTTTATATTCCCTGCGTGGCTGCCCTTTCGACGATCCGCAAAGAATCCCATTCAACGGCGTATATGCTCAAAACTGCTGCCTTCCAGTTTGGCATTGCCTGGCTGGTGACGACTATTGTCTATCAGGTTGGCAGGCTCTTTATCGGTATTTAAGTTCTTCTTTCGATTCTTTTAGGAAGCACGCCGTATACTGTTCAGACCGGATGCCCTCCGGTCTGTTTTCGTTCATCGAAGACGATAGAACGATCTCCCTCGATTAAGATGAAAACAGATAATCGATCAAGAAAAGAATGAGGTGAAACGATGTATCCTTTTGGTTATGGATATGGCGGCTATGGGTATGGTTTTCGACTGGATGCCGGCTATATCTGGGTATTGATTGCCATGGGCTTGTCGCTGCTGGCTTCAGCCTGGGTCAATGCTACCTTTCGCAAATACTCGCAGGTTCCATCCACGATGGACGGCTATCAAGCAGCCCGCTATGTGCTCGACCATGCCGGCTTGCAAAATATCCGCATTCAAGAAGTACGCGGTAATTTAACGGATAACTACAATCCGGTCACAAAAGTACTTTCTCTGTCGCAGTCGACCTATAACTCCTATTCCGCTGCAGCCGTTGGCGTAGCCTGCCATGAATGCGGCCACGCGATTCAGGACGCCCGCAATTATCTTCCCAACCGCATCCGCGCGGCTTTGGTTCCCGTGGTGAATATCGGTTCGAATGCTGCCATTCCGCTTTTCTTATTGGGCTTGCTTTTTGACATCACCGGCTTAATCTGGGCAGGAATCATTTTGTTCTCATTGACCCTGCTTTTCGGCCTTGTTACCCTGCCGGTCGAGTTCAATGCCAGTTCAAGGGCCTTAAAGATATTAAAAACTGACCCGAAATTTACGCAGTCTGATTACAATGGGGCCCGCAAAGTCTTGATTGCAGCGGCCAGCACCTACTTGGCCTCTGTGTTCTTATCGCTCACCCAGCTGCTTCGGTACATTGGCATTGCCAGCCGCAATGACAACCGCCGCCGCTAGCTTGTGGCCATTTCCAGCCCTGTTCAAGCGCCAGATGGAAGAAAAATGCCATCTGGCGCTTTTTAGTGGCACATTGTTTTCAGCATTTGGGCGGGGCTTGGAAGAAGTGCTGGTAAGGGAAAACGACTGCAGGATTGGATCTTTCAAGAAAGGCCTTGAAGGGTCAGCCGCTTCCTTTGTCAACTTTCTTAAACGGCCGACGGCTTATTTTGCTTCAACGCAAAAACTCTGGAACTGCCAAAGACAGCTCCAGAGTCTGGTTCGAATTCATTTGATTTGCATTCAAAGAAATAGATTTTGGGGTGGATATACGCTTAATTCAGAGATTCAGCCAAGCCGTATGGCCTCCTTTTCAAATTGAATGCCTCTTACGATTCGGCTTTTGGTCTTTGCGGTTTGATCAGCGTGGTCTGTGGCTTCATTTTGGCCACATGTTCGATTTCGCTTTTGTTCTTGCCGCGCAAGAAAGCTGGAAGGGGTTTGCCCCGCTTAATCCAGGAATAGTATTCAGCAACCGCAGTAAATTCAACATCACCCGCGGAGTTGAGCGCCGTTTCAACGGAATCCTGAACAACACCGATAATAAAGCCGACCCCAACGACCTGCATCGCGACTTCCTGGGGGATTCCAAACAAAGAGCAAGCCATCGGAATTAAAAGCAGAGATCCACCGGCAACGCCCGAAGCTCCACAAGCACCCAGCGCCGACATCACGGAAAGCAGGATAGCAGCCGGAATGGAAACGTGGATGCCCATTGTATTGCAGGCGGCTAAAGTCATGATGGTGATTGTAATGGCTGCGCCATCCATATTGATCGTCGAGCCAAGGGGAATGGAAACGGAATAGAAATCTTCATCCAGGCCGAGATTTTTACAAAGCTCCATATTGACAGGAATGTTGGCAGCTGAGCTTCTGGTAAAGAAGGCAGGAATGCCGGATTCTTTTAAGCAGCGGAAAATCAATGGATAAGGATTGACATGCAGATAGCTGTAAATCACGATCGGATTGATCACCAAAGCCATCAGCAGCATGGTGCCGACTAATAATAACAGCAGTTTGCCGTAGTCCGCAAAGATCGCCATACCGCTGGTCGATACGGTAGTGAAAATTAGACCCATGACTCCAAAGGGGGCCAGGTTGATAATCCAGCGCACGATCATGCTCACCGCATCAGCGGTATCGCTCATAAATTTCTTCGTGGTTTCATTGCCGACTTTTTTCATCGCAAAACCGAAGAGAACGGCATAGAACAAAATGCCGATATAGTTCCCTTCCGCAACTGAAGCTACCGGATTGGAAACGATATTGTTCAATAAAGTATGGAACACTTCCATCAGTCCTTGCGGTGCAGCAGCATCTGTTACCGCCTCAGGCAAAGCGATCGTCTGCGGGAAAGCTTCACTGGTAAAGACGGCCAGAACAGCAGCCAGGAAAGTCGTGAGCATATACAGCCAGATGATCATGCCAAAGCGCTTATCCAGCTTGGAAGAATTTTGAGCCAGTGAGCTGGCAACCAGCACAAAAACCAGGATCGGGGCTGCGCCTTTTAAAGCGCCGACAAACAATGTTCCAAACTCGCCGATAAAGCTCCATCCTGGAACAAGCAGTGCCAGCAGCACACCAACAATCAGACCAATCAGAATCCGCAGAATCAGACTCGTCGAATTATAGGTGTGGGCGGCTTTTTTGAACCATAAACCAACGTTCTTCATGAGGAATCTCCTTTTCTTCAACGAATATGGAATATACCATTAAGATCACATAATGAAAAAGAAATGCTCATCTTTCTGAAAGCGCAGCTTTTCATGGCCTCTAAAGGACAACTTTTCATATCAGAATATTCAGAATATCCATTCAATCTTTAAGCATCGCCTTTTTCAATTGCTTAAACTTGTCCTTTCAAAATGGCCCTTTTGCGTATAAATTCGATTGTTTCGGACAGATCTACATACGTTCTTAATGCCCGGACAGACTTAAAGATCCGGGGCTTATGCTTTTGCTTTTCATTGTCCTTTTCACTTCGCTTCAGCCCATATTCTGACATAATATGGCAAACCATTAAGCAATTAAAAATGGTCCAATTCCTGTTCATCTGTCAGGAATTGGACCACTTTGGTTTGCGGCCGATGGAATAAAGTCTCCTTTTGAAGATTGGCCAAAAAGAAGCTGGTCAGTCTGACTGGCCGGATTAAGTCTTGATGGTTTCAAAGACTTCTTTGCGTATCGACTGCTTAATCCACTACTTATATTTGTAATATTTAAGATTATCCTGCAATTCTTCCAGGCTTTGCGTCAAATCATCCACATCGTCTTCCACTGCATTTTGCTGGTGAGTGACGAGCGCATCGAGCAGTTCCCCGGTTTTCTGGTTGATCATATTCGAGCGGTCCAAAAATTTCTGGAGCACTTCGGGATTATGACCGACCTGGATATACTCTTTAGCAGCCTGCAGGGTTTTGCCCGACAGTTCAACAGCCTCTTCAATGCTGGCCTGGTATTTATCTTTCGTCAGCTTGCTGCCGCCAAACATCACATCCAAGGCATGGACGGAAACCTTGGAAATCTCCCGCAGTTCCTGGTCATTTTTTGCGATCTGTTCGATGACCCTGGCTTCCACCTGCGCCCTGATTGCATCTGGATCGGGTTGGGTGCTTTTGGATTGGGTGCTTTTGGAACTTGCAGCTGCCTGGTCAAATTTAGGCGGCTTCCTATTAAATGGAAAACCTTTCATCGTCCTGGAATCAGCAGGCTTTGCCTGGCCATTTTGCGTGGCCATAAATTCCTTAAAGATCTCGCTGACATTTTTCGATGATTCCTGGACAAAACTGGAAACCGCTTTGGCCAGTTCGGCTAACTGTTCTTCGTCGATCTGCGGACCACTGCCTTTGGCATTCTGGTTTCGGTCAGTATGGCTTTGGTGGATATGACCGGGATTTGAATGGGAAGAACCGGAATCGCCTGCCCCAAAACCAGGACCGCGATGACCGGTCGCATACGAAGATTCGTCCTCTTCATAGGCATCCATGACTTTTTGGTTTGGCAGATCGGGAATTGGGATCAGCTTTTTCGAACCCATGCCACCGTAAATATCACCCCAGTTGGAAAAATATTTCGAGATTGGCGGGATGAGAAAGAAAAGCACACCAACCACCGAAAACAGGGCTCCGACAATGGAATACAAAAATCTTGGCATCAAAACGGGATGCGGGTATTCACGCATCGATTCATAAAATGGAATATCGTGATAACGCTTTTTCTTACGCTTCTTCTTAGAAACATACGCAAAGCGGGGTTTGACAATTTTTAACGTGTAAAGTCCATAAAAGATCAGGGGCAGCACACTCAAAATGTTAACAAGTGCCAATAATCCTCCCCCTCCAAATACAATACTGAGAATAAACAGGATCAAGGCGGGCACGAGATCCCGTCTGGCATCTTCATTCATGAAATGTCCTCCTTGCCTGTCCAATTTTAGACTAAAAAAGGCGCAAATGGGCTGACTTGCCATAATTTGCGCTTGTTTTTAAGATTTCTTTTCAAACCTTTGCCAATTCTTCGGATTTAGCAGACATTCTTGGCTGCCCATCCCCTGCAATCTCCAGATCGCTTTTCCAAACCAGTCCTGTTTAAGCAGCATTCTTCTTGAGAGATTGCGTTATTTTGGCACGGAGTTTCATCCCCCGTTCCTGCACATTTTCCATCCAGATCTCTAATCTGGAATTGGGCTTGGCTTTATACGCCAGATATTTCCAAAGACAATAGAACCCCAGAATGATCCACGCGATCGTTTCCAGAATAAAGCCAAAAATCTGCCAGCCGGTTTTTTGGTAGTAAAGGCGGATGTGGCCCTGGCCTTGAACGTCCAGGCTGATCTTGCCATCATACAAAACTTCTTCATCGACCGCCGGCTTTTGTTTTTCCTTATACAAGGCGATCTGCTCTTCGGTTGGCGGAATCTTTTTTAAAGCCGGCTGGCTGCCCAGGCCGCCGTTGGAATACTCGATTTGATAGCCTTTATACCAGATGCGCGGGGCAATAAAGCTTCCCGGCTGGCTTTCGTCCAGTACGCGGTAATCAAACTCCAGGGAGTTGTAGCCTTTTTCGATATTGCTGATCTCCACATTGTTCAAGTCAGTGAAGATGCCAAAACTGTCAGCGATCGTATTGGCCGGATTGATATCCACGGTGAAGTATTCCCCTCCGCTGGCGGTAAAGCTTGCCTGGTCAGGATCGCTGATGGACTGGTCAAATACCTTTTGATGGTAAGCGATTGTCTCGAAAGCATCGGCTGTCGGAAGATTGGCCAGCAGCGGTCCCAAGACATAAAAGATCGTCTGCAGGATCAAAGCCAGCCGGTTAATGCCCAGCGGCATCGACAAAGCACAAGCCAGAATCACCAGCAGCGGCACGAAAAACGAGATGCGCCGCAAGTCCTGCAAAACCATCACCGGGGTCTGCTTGAGGTGGCTGATTCCAGGAATCCAGTTGGTCTGTAGCAAAAACGTAATCACGCAGACAATCACCAGCTGCCGGCTGAGCGAAGACATCTTTTTAAACTGGGTCAGCAAAAAGATCAGCACCAAAATCATCGGAACATAAGGCGAACGAAAGATCGATTGAATCAACGGAAAAGTTCTGAGCAGCTGGCTGATCTTGAACGGATATTCCCTAGCCGTCCAATGAAAGAAAAAGGTCTGCGATCCTGCCTGTTCGAAGTACTGAATCAAAAACCCCGAGGCTAAAACAAGGCCGATCCCTGCCGACTGGACAAACGATACAATCTTTGGCACCGTCCAGCGTTTTATATTTAAAAGCACAAAGATCAAGCACGAAAAAGCCAGGACCATCGTCGAAAGCAGATGCGTCTGAATCAACAGACCAATGATCACGCCAAGCAGGACGGGGTTGGTCTTGTTTTGGTATAAGACCTTATACATCGCATAAACCAATAATGGAACAAAGGCGGCAACCATCGTCATTCCATAGCCAAACCAGGTCAGCACCATCGTCGAAAGCAAAGCGGCGGTTAAGGCCCGCTTGGGCCGGTGCCCGATTTTGACCACAGTAAAATACATCGAGCAGGCCAGTGCATAGGTCAATAAAAACGCATAAAAGGTATAGACCACCAAAACGTTCGGGATCAAAAGATACAAAAGGGCCGGCAGATACAGCTGCCAGTTGCCATAAAACATCGGCGACGCATACCCAACTCCGCTCGTGAACGCGAAATTGAGGTTGGGCAGAAAATCACCATGTTCAAAGGACTGCACCAGTCCGGCAAGTCTGCCAAGATGAAACATATAGTCATGCTGGAGATCGCCGACATTAATATAGAAGATACTGATCAGGGCAAATAAAGCTGAAAATGCAAGCAAGGTCAGATACGGATGCTTGTAGAAATTTTTCTTGTTCATATATCTTTCCAATATTTAAAAGCACTGGAACCTGCCAGTGCTAAATTACAGTGTAGTCGAAAAAAGCGCGAGTTGAAACCGTTGGCTATCGGCTTGTTCGCAATTGCTTACAAATCCAGAGGTGAATTGGCTTGCATCTGCTGAAAAACAGAATTCAAATTCAACACTGACAGTCACGTAAGCCAGGAATCTGTTTTACGAATTGCCATTTTCGCCATCCTTCTGTCATTATAGTAGCGATTGTCCTGCATTCTGCCTTTCTTTATATTTATTGACTTACAGTCCTGGATTCGATGGGCAGAATCAGACTTAGAATGGAATTTTCGTATGATTTATTGGTTCTTATATCTTTTTTGCGGCATCGTAATTGCTGCCTGTTATATCGGATTTGGCAAGACGCTTGCCAAAGATCCTGACAGCGGCTTTTCCGCTGCCATCGCTTACAAAAGCAAGCTGCTTGATGCCCATCCTGAACTGAATTCAAAAGCGCAGAAAATGTACGGCAGCCGTTTGGATAAAGGCGGATGTGGCTTAATGGTGGTCGTTGTCATTGGTCTGCTTTGCGTGCTCAACCAGCCCCAGGATACGATCATGATCGGCGGCAATATCGTTTTGGTGATTGAACTGCTCTATCTTCTGGGGTTGTATCTTTGGATGAACCAGTACCTGCAAAAGCTGACGGGATCGAAGCCAGCCAAAGCCTCCAAACTGGCTCCATCCCCAAACCAGCCAGAGGATAAACCAGCAGCCTCTTTAGAAGCAAAACCAGCTTCACCTCTTCAAGAAAGCCAAACAGCCAGCGAGCCGGCTGCTCCAACACCACAAGAAGTGAATCAACCCGCTGATTTTATGGCGGCTGTTTTTGAAGACGAAACCCAGGCTTCTGTTGGACCAATCCAAGATTCAGCCGAAGAAAACGCTTTGGCTTCACCTGAAGATCTAGATGAAGTGGCTGACCACACTCTTCAGTCTTTGATTCTGGATACTCCCAATCCCCCTGTCGCCTCTTCTGCCCATCCTGAAACGTCCGCTGACCCTTCCGTTGAAACTGAGGAAAATGAAGAAGCCGATCACGATCTTCAGTCCTTGATTCAAGCCGATGTTCGTTCTTCTGTCTTCGAGCAGTCGGCCATCCCAGACCCAGAACCTGCACCAACTGAACAGACCGAAGAAAAATCTGAAACAGAACTCAGCCACGAAAAACGTGATGCCCAGATTGCCGACGCATTGGAATTGGCCACCAAAACGTTAGCAGCTGCCCAGGCAGACTCGATCGTTAACGTGCAGAAAACAGAAGGGCCTGAAACCGACACTGTCTTTGAAGAAACCGTACAGGCTGTCATCGAACAAGCCAAGCAGGAAGCGGCTCAAACACCAGAACCTCCTGCTGGTGAGGAACAACGCGCAGAAATCCATACCCCTGGCGTTAAAATGGTCGCCGCATCGTCTTCCGATCATCCTGTCGCTGCCAAGTCAGGAAACAAAGACTAATCTCATCGTTTCTTTCCAATTCTTTAAATCCTCTGACCTCTGGTTTTCTAATCAGGGGTCTTTTTATACAAAAAGCACTCCATACCGATCTCATTCGATCGACAAAGAGTGCTTGGAATCATAACTATTCTTTTTCCAAGTAGGTCGTTTCGGCATCGCTGATGCAGACCCAGTTGGTCGAGTCAGCAAGCCGGCCCCATACGGAATCATCGCTTGCTTTTTTCGTTTCCACGATTGAAACGATCTGATACTGATCCACCCGTCCGACCTGCTCCCCATCAATTGAAGGCTGATTGCGAATTTTCATGACATATAAAGCTCGATATTGTTCCTCTTCATTCGATGAATTCGAGGTTGAAGAGGTAGATGGAGTGGTTTCATTCGATGAAGAAGGCTCGCTGAGATCTTCGAATTCCTGCTCACCCTCATCAGCCGGACGACTGTTTTTCCAGTCGTCATGATAGGAGGAATCAAAATAGGTCACTTTCGATTCTTCTAATGATCCAATTTCTGGAGGATTGAAGGACGGTTCGGATTGCTTGGTCTGGTCAATCATCTGCATGACGACAATCCCGCCTAAAAGCAAAACCAAAGCACTTAAAATCAAGACAACCGCAATGATCGCAGATTTGGGGCTGTCCTCTTTTTCATCAGAATCTTCTTTCTTCTCGTCTTCCTGGCTTTCTTCCTTTTTGGGTTCGTCATCTGGTTCATATTCGACTTTCAGCCCGCCAGAACGTGCAAGTTCTTCAAGCTGCCGTTCGTCAGGTGTTTTGGACACTTTGTTTTCGGGCATCGAGACAAAGTCGGGCCGGCGGCCAGTAAAGCCAGCCGGCAGTGAAGAAGGCTTGCTTTTTTCACTGGCCACATTGGTCAGCGGCATTCCACAGGAGGAACAGAAATTTGCGTCATCAGGATTGGACTGTTGGCAGTTTGGGCAGATTTTCATATTTCCTCCTTGGTCTTTGCGAGATGGATTGAAATGGCAGGCTTGAACTTGAAAGTGTTGCTTCATCCTGTTAGGCAAGGATACCCCATCCAGAACTGCTAAGCAGTTTGGGTGGCCAGGAATTGCCGAATTCTTGTTTCTTTTAAGTATCCATTCGCTCTTTCGATCAGAACTAATTTCCTCATAGATGCAGAATTGTGAATCTTCTGTCCTGATAAAGTTTTCAAAACAAAATATCCGCTTTTTCTGCGTCCAGTAATCAAGCAGTCCTGTCCCTCGAACTTGACCTTGTCAAAGAGGCAGAAGCCGCCAACCCTATGTGGAGCCTGCTTGTTCTTGCGTTTATGTCCTTTGATGAAATTGAATTGATGAATCTGGCGGTTATGCCTTCTGATCTTCTTGAGATACAGGCATGTTTCTAATGGCTTTGCATTGAGATTTCATGCAATACAATACGCATCGTTGTAATGCTCTTTAACAAGACCAAGTTCAATTCGTTTGTTCTTGGTCAGGTAGCCATAGGTATTGACGACTTCAAGATCAGGGTTAGCTTGTTTTAATCGTTCCAGCAGCGTCCAGCGCATGATGCCCATGAAAGCAGCATCTCGATACGGCTGAGTCCGCTTAGGCAGCTTGAAGTCTTCTGGACCTTTGGTCTGGCCTGATTTGATCTTGTCATGGTATTCGTGATGGCCTGTTTCACAAAGCGTAATCAGGTTGGAAGGCGAGTCGCCGCCAGTCTTTCGGCTTTCAATGTGATGAACATTCAGAATCGGATCTTTCTTTTTGCTATGGCAGTGCTGGCATTCGTGATTGTCTCGAAACAAAACATATTCACGAACATTCCAGAATCCTTTTTGATCACCATTTTGGTATTCAGTTCCAGAAATATCTGGATTCTTCAATTTCTGCGTATCAAAAGAGGCTGTTTCCAAAACGATCCTGGTTACAGGTAAAAGTTTTTGGACTTCTTCAATGCAATGAAGATGAGTACCAATCTTGTATTCAACAGAGGGAGCAAGCCATCCTTTGTGTTTGGTACGGACTCGGTTATTGAAGCGGGGCGCTCTGTATCTTGTCTTGCGGTTTCTTCTTGCTTTGCGTGCTTCTCTTCTAGTCGAGATCAGCTCCGTGATATCTGTCCTGTTCTGGACATCCCAGACAAGAAGTTCTTTTTCTTTGGTTGAAGCACTCAAACCAATCTGTTTGGAACCAGCGTCTACTCCAAGAGTGATGGGCTGGGTATATCTTGTTGAATCGTATAAAAGCTTGATGGTAAATGGATTTTCTTTACCACTTTGGCTTTCTTGTCATTTAAAAGGTGGCGCACCTTGCCATGCCTTTGGGTAGGCATTAAAGGTTTGCCATCCATATCGAATCCATCAACCATATTCTTATCCTCGAAAGAGGAATGCATCTTGGAAGCTGAAAAAGCCTTCCAGAAAAGTGTGTGAAGCATCAGCCTTCGCCAATGTGATAAGAGGTTTGTTGACCTGCACACTGCACCTGACCTCAGTACTGTTTCATACAGGTCCGCAGAGTCCGGAATTAGGCTGTATGTTCCAGAGTGCCTATTTCAACTTGTTTAAGGTTGATTCTCAAATCACGGAGTCAGTTAAGACTCAGGCTAGTCAATCAAGCTTGAAAAAGATGCATGAAAGCTTCTTATTTCAAGCCCCATCCAGAATCACGTAGTGATTTGGGTGGGGTCATTGACCAAGTCTATTGCTTTTTAAGCTGAGCATCAATAATCATCTATACAGGATAAACGTCTGATCGCGAAAAGTATAGCAGTTCTAGTCCAGATAGAAAACTCGATTGGGCTTGCGCACCGGTGCAGGTGCGGGTTCGCCCTCTGGATAGCCAAGGATTAAAAAGCTGATTCCTTCCACCGGTTCGGTGATTCCGGCTTGTTCAAGCACGGACTTGCCGATTGGCGTTTCAAATTCCTGCTTTGCGCGATGGATCCAGCAGGAGCCTAAGCCAAGGGCGTGCGCGGCATTTTGCATGTTGCCAGCGGCTAAAGCCCCATCATACACATGCGTTGGAACTTCTTCATCTGCTACAACCGCAATGACCACCGGGGCCCCATAAAATGGATCTACGCTTTCGGGCCAGCCGCCGATGATTCGATTTTGCTCACTCAGTTTTTGAATCAGTTCCGGATTGGAGATGACAATAAAACGCGGGGACTGAAGTCCACGGCCGGTTGGCGCAAAGAGGCCGGCTTCGATGATCTGGTAGATTTCTTCTTTTGCAGGAAGATCTGGTTTGAATTTACGGACGCTGCGGCGTTCAATCATGTTTTGAATGATGGGATTCATAACTTCTCCTTCTATTCTCATTGAGGACTCTCATAAATTCGAAACACCTTTAGGTGTCGTGAGTTTTATATTTACCATTTTTCGTTTCTCCTACATTTCGAAGCGAAAAATGGTATTTTTTATTTGGATAAACATTAACTTTTTATT
>JADGIS010000052.1 GCA_015233825.1 Erysipelotrichaceae bacterium RD49 | reverse complement strand
CCTAAGTATCGATCTAAATCCACGTTTTGCAAATCCGGGGGGCCTTTCATATTATCTAAGGTGCTTGTAGCAGCCTGGCTTCGTCCTGGCAGCGCTTATTCTGCCGACCAGGCCGATGCTTTTATGGCCGAAGTTCTTCAGAGAACTCCAGACTATACGCCAGAGGGAAAACTTCGAAACATCCAGTTTCGTGGAGATGCTGCTTTTTACAACAGTGATCTCATGGATCTTTTTGAAGACTGTTCTAATCCAGTCCGCTATGCAATCCGGGCTAAGGGAACAGACAAAATAGAAGACGCATGCTTAGACGCTTACTATAAGGTCAACAAACTTGAAGATGACTATAAATACACTTCTTCGAAGCCTTTTTATGGGGAAACATGCTATCGAATGTCTCATTCCAAGAAGAATAGAAGAATCTGCTTCAAAGTCGTTTTCACTCAAAAGGAAGTAGAGACAGAGAAGGGAGAAATCGTCCAGCTGTTACTGATTCCACACGTTTTTGCGGTTATAACCAATTTTGAAGATCTGGACCCCGAACAGGTAATCAACTTCTATTGCCAAAGAGGCAGCAGTGAAAACTATACCAAGGAGCTCAAAGGAGATTTCTTTGCCAATACACTTTCACACCGGTTATTTGCCGCAAATGCGTTTGACTTTTTTCTAAAATTCCTTGCCTATAACCTTTTTCGCTTTTTCCAATACCGAGTGATGGAAGGCAGTGACCAGAATCTGACTGCCAGTACCTTTCGGAAAAAGTATCAGAGAGCTGCATCAAGGTTAAGCTGTCACACGAGGAGTTACTATTTGAAGATTGCCCGATCTTTTCGTCATGCAGAAAAATTCAAGCGGTATCTTCATAAGGCTAGAACGATCGGATGGATTCCTATCCTCTGCTAGACGTTTCATCTTTGGTTTTATAAATCATATTGAGTATTTTTAAAAAGACAGCCTCCGGACTGTCTTTTCGTCGTGGACAGACCTAGAAATTTTCTCGATTTTCACTCTCTCAGACTTATTTTTTTCGATTTTAGTGTACCCCCTCCACCCCAAATCATGTGGATATCTGGAATGCTGGCCGTTTTGTCCTTAATTCCAAGACACAAACAACAAAAATCAGTCTGTGAAAAGACTCATGAATTATTCAGGCAAAGAAAGTCGGGTAACAATTGAATGCCGCACCTGAAAGTGCGGCAAAAGAAATTGGGAATCTAAAACGGATCAGAAAGAAGCCCAAAGACGCAAGAAGGGAGCCAGGGTTCGTATCAGAGCGGATGAAATTGAAGACGAATAACGCAAGGACCTGTTTTTCAGGTTTCTCGCTTCCAATCTGAATGAGTTTTAACCATGATGGAAATTCGGCTTAAAAGGTATCCGAATTGTTCATGGGCAGGTCGTTACGGTTTGCAAACGCGCCTTAGAGTATACTAGAAGGGATAAAGAGAGGTATCACAATGTCAACATTGGAAATCAAAGATCTTCATGTCAGTGTCGAAGACAAAGAAATTCTTCGCGGAATCGACTTGACTGTCAGATCTGATGAAATGCACGCATTAATGGGCCCAAATGGAAATGGTAAGTCTACATTGCTTGCCGCTATTATGGGCAATCCTAAATATACAGTTACACAAGGTTCCATCACGCTGGATGGAAAAGACGTTCTGGCGATGCCAGTGGATGAGCGCTCGCGCGCGGGCCTGTTTTTAGGAATGCAGTATCCCAGTGAAATTCCAGGAGTAACCAACTCTGATTTTTTGCGCACGGCCATCAATGCCCGCCGTGAAACACCAATTTCACTGTTCTCCTTTATTAAAGGAATGGATCATGCCATCTCGGAACTCCATATGAAACCAGACCTTGCCCATCGTTTCTTAAATGTCGGTTTTTCAGGCGGTGAAAAGAAGCGCAATGAGATCGTTCAGATGCTGCTGCTCAAACCAGAGCTGGCCATGCTCGATGAAATTGACTCGGGTCTGGACGTCGATGCCCTGCGCATTGTTGCCGATGCAATTTTGAATGCGCAAAAAGAAGACCATATGGGTGTGGTCGTCGTCAGCCACTATGCTCGTTTCTTGGACTATCTCAAACCAACCCATGCGCATATCCTCGTGGATGGCCGTATCGTTGTCTCGGGCGGTCCTGATTTAATCCATCGCGTCGATCATGAAGGCTACGATTGGATTGAAAAAGAATATCATGTACAGGCGCGGAAAGAAGAAAAACCAAAACCTGTCCTTCTCGAATCCTGCGGCGCCAAGAAAGTTGAGTAGGGCCTATGGAACGGACCTATGAAAACCGCTTTGAAGACCGGATCGTTACCGATCAGCCGCTTGATTTAACGTTTGAAAACAATGCCAGCGGCAGTCTGGTGATCTTTTTAGAAGGGGAAAATAATGAGATCTTGATTGACTTGAAGGCCCAGGCTTACAGCTATACCAAGATTTTTATCCAGAACCGGATGAATCACGAATGCACGCTGACCATCAAGGCGGATGTAAACGACGATGCCAAGATTGAAATGGGACTGCTGGATCTGCAGGATGAAGCATTCGTTCTCAAAGCAGATGGCTCTCTCAACAAGCAGGGGGCCACGATGGAGCTTTCGACCGCCCAGCTTTCCCTGGCTGGAAAAAAGAAAAAAGCCAACATTGAACTTGCCAGCCATACTGCGCATACCTATGGAAATATCCACAACTTTGCGGTTGTTTACAATGAGGGCTTGTATGAAATGGTGGCTGCAGGCCGGATTGATAAAGGTGCCTTTGGCTCTGAGTCCCACCAGGAAACCCGTGTGCTGACAATGGGAAAAGATCATACGGTCATCACACTGCCCATTTTGTATATCGATGAAAACGACGTCAAAGCTTCCCATGCACTGACGGTTGGTCAGCCCGATGCTGATCAGCTTTACTATCTGCAGTCAAGAGGTTTGAGTACGACGCAAGCCATGGGGCTGCTTGCAATCGGCTACTTCAAACCTGTAGTGGCTTTGATCGACGACGAAAGCCTGCGCGAACAGCTGGAGCAGGAAATTGAAGTAAAGGCGGGTTTGTATGAACATTAAAGAACATATTGATGAAATCCGAGCTGACTTTCCAATTTTAAAACGAGAAATGAGCGGTTATCCGCTTGATTATCTTGACAGCTGCGCTACTGCGCTCAAGCCGCAGTGTGTTATTGATGAAGTGGTTCGCTACTATACTTACCTGGGTGCCAACGCCCAGCGCGGCGACTATGAAATGGCAGCCCAGGTCGACCATGCCTTAGAAGAAGCCCGTAAAACCGTGATGAAATTCATCAATGCCAGCCGTAAAGAAGAAATTGTCTTTACTTCGGGTGCAACAGAAGGATTAAACCTGCTGGCGCTGATGGTCACCAATGAATATTTAAAAGAAGGCGACGCCATTCTTACCGCGGAAACAGAGCATGCTTCTTCGATTCTGCCCTGGCAGCAGGCGGGCTATACAAAAAAAATCCCGGTGAATTTTATCGAAGTGGATGATCAGGGCCGGATTACTGTTGACCATGTCAAAGAAGCATTTGAAAAATTTCCGAATACCAAAGTCGTGGTCTTTGCACAGGTCTCTAATGTTTTAGGTTTTAATGCCCCGATCAAAGAGATTGCCAAAGTCGCGCATGATCATGGAGCCATTCTGGTTGTCGATGGGGCTCAGTCCGTGGCTCATCAGCTCATTGATGTGCAGGATATGGACTGTGATTTCTTCTGTTTCTCCGGTCATAAACTCTGCGCCCCGACAGGCGTAGGGGTGATGTATGGCAAATATGAACTGCTTGACAAGCTCCACCCCGTATTTTACGGCGGGGAGAGCAATGCCCGCTTCTCCCGCACCTGTGAAAGCCTTGTTTTGCGTCGGACCCCATTCAAATTTGAATCGGGCACTCAGCCTATTGAAGGCATTTTAGGTTTAGCAACAGCCATGCGTTATTTGCAAAAGCTCGGACTGGCGGATATTCATGCCTATGAATGGGAGCTGAAAAAATACTTCCTGCACCGGGCTGAAACGGAACTCAAAGATAAAATTAAAATTTACAACCCTTTAAGCGAGGGCGGCATTATTACATTCAATGTCTACGACAAAGGCCAGCTGATCTTTCCGCAGGATATGGCAAGCTTTTTATCCTCCAAAGGCATTGCGGTCCGCTCGGGCCAGCATTGTGCGAAGCTGATGGGTGAGATTCTCGGAGTACCGGGAACGGTTCGCGCAAGCATCTACTTCTATAACACCTATGAAGATGTCGACCGTCTGGTGGATGCCATCAAAGAAGCAACTATCGAAAAATGTCTGGACATCTTCTTCTAGAAAGGAAGTGTTTTTATGCCAATTGATCCATCGTATTACCGCGAAATTATCATGGATAACTACTCGTATCCACGTCATAAACACCTGAGCGATGATAAAGACTATGATCACCGCCATATGGCCAGCGACTCTTGTATCGACGATATTACGGTCCAGGCCAAAATCAAGGATGGAAAAATTCAGGATGTCCGCTTTGACGGCCAGGCCTGTACCATTTCAACGGCTTCTACCTCCATTTTGACCCATCTGTTAGAGGGCAAGACAATTGAAGAGGCAGAAAATATCATGAACAACTACAACAAAATGATCCATGGCCAGCCTTATGATGCAGATGTGCTCGAAGATGCCGTTGTTTTTGAAGGCGTAGCCAAGCAGCCAAACCGAATCGGCTGTGCCACAATCGGCTGGCGGGCTATGGAAGAAATGATCGATGAGTATGAAAAAGCTCATCCATCGACAACAAAGGAGGCTGCTCAATGAGTGAGGTCACAAAAAAAGATGCGGCAATCCTGAATGGCGATGAAGAATACAAATATGGCTTCCATGATGAAGATACGTCTGTCTTTAAGACGGGCAAAGGGTTAAACGAAGAAACCATCCGTGAAATTTCGGCGATTAAAAAAGAGCCGGAATGGATGTTAAATCTTCGCTTAGAGGCCTATCGCACCTTCCTGAAATTGAAAAACCCAGACTGGGGTCCTGATCTGAATCATATTGATTTTGATGACTTTACCTACTACATCAAGCCAAGTGACAAGCAGGAAAAAGACTGGGATGAAGTGCCGGAAACCATCCGCAACACCTTCCAGAAACTTGGTATTCCCGAAGCGGAACAGAAATTCCTGGCAGGGGTTTCAACGCAGTATGAATCAGAAGTTGTTTATCATAACATGCTTCAGGAAGTGGAAGATAAAGGGGTTATTTTCCTCGATACCGATAGTGCCCTGCGTGAACATCCAGACTTATTCAAAAAGTACTTTGGAACACTGATTCCGTACTCCGACAATAAATATGCAGCACTCAATACCGCAGTCTGGTCAGGAGGAAGCTTTATCTATGTTCCAAAGGGGGTCAAGCTTGAAAAACCATTGCAGTCCTACTTCCGCATCAACTCCCAATCGGCTGGCCAGTTTGAGAGAACACTGATCATCGTGGATGAAGGGGCGGATGTGCATTATGTTGAAGGCTGCACTGCACCCATCTATTCTAAAGACTCACTGCATGCAGCCGTTGTTGAAATCTTCGTCCATAAAAATGCAAAGTGCCGTTATTCAACTGTACAAAACTGGTCGAACAACATCATCAACCTGGTGACCAAACGCGCCATCGTTCATGAAGCGGGCCATATGGAGTGGATTGATGGCAATATCGGTTCGCACTTGAATATGAAATACCCATCCTGCGTTCTGGTCGGTCCGTACGCCAAAGGAACGACAATCTCGATTGCGATTGCTTCCAAAGAGCAGATTCAGGATGCCGGTGCAAAAATGATTCATTTAGCTCCCCATACTTCCAGCACGATCGTCTCGAAGTCGGTAGCCCGCAATGGCGGCGAAACCAACTACCGCGGCTGGGTAGTTCATGGCAAGCGCGCAGATTATGCCAAATCCAAGGTCGAGTGCGATACCTTGATTTTGGACAAACAGTCCCGTTCGGATACCATCCCGCTTAATCGCCAGACCAACCAGACCAGCCAGATCGAGCATGAAGCAACGGTATCGAATATTTCCGAAGAACAGCTGTTCTATTTGATGAGCCGCGGCTTATCCAGAGAAAAAGCAACGGAAATGATCGTGATGGGCTTCTTAGAACCGTTCACCCGTGAACTGCCTATGGAATACGCGGTTGAACTCAACCAGCTGCTCAAACTGGATATGTCTGATTCCATTGGTTAATCAGGTATTTAGATTGGATTGCAAACCAAAACCATGAATCGAAAAACTAAGATTCAAAAAAGAAAGCAGATTCCTGACCGGCATCAAAAGAATCTTCAGATTGCCGTCAGGCTTCTGCCTTTTTTTCATCACCAGCCTTCTATCGGCATCTATATTCCAGTGCGTGGCGAAGCGGATGGATTTGGGCTGCTTGTTGCCACCCTCGCTGACTTTGCCTTGACCAGCCAGGATAGCCAAACAATGACAAAGGGCGAGAACGCAGGCTTTGACTTGTCCTTGAGAGAACTGGAGATCTTAGCAGACTTGAAGCAGAATCCGCCTTTGCTTTTTGCACCGAAAGTCATCTCCAAAACCGAAATGGAAATGTATCCGCTTTTCTCAAAGCACAGGGTGGAAAAAGATCAACAAACAAGAAGGGATGGCCGGACTCTAGACCAGGATCCCTTTCACCAGCCTGCAATGCTTTCGTCCAGTCCGGCTAAATGGGCTTTGGATCTGGCAGAGGATCTGCTTCTTGAACCGGGTGGGTTTGGATTGTTAGAACCAGCCGTAAAAACGTATGATCTAGAGGCCGGCATTCCCAAAACGCTGGTGATTCCGCTGCTAGCTTTTCAGGATGGGTTTCGTCTGGGATATGGGGGCGGGTACTATGACCGCTACTTGGCGAAGCATCCCGAATGCATTCGCGTTGGAATTGCCTATGATGAACAAGAAGAACCATTCATTTTCAATCCTTGGGATGAACGGCTGGACTATATCGTCACGCCGACAAGAGTCCTGCACTATCCGAGAGGAAAAACGAAAAGACAAACGCCGATTTAACAGAAATGAAGGATAGGGAAGAGAGAAAATGAGCTTGAAAATTGCTGTGTTTGGAGACTCCAACACATGGGGCTTTGACCCAAGAACGGGCCTTCGCCAGAAGGCCCGGTTTGTCGACCTGCTTCAAAAAGACCATCCCGATTGGCAGATTATCGATGACGGCCTCAACGGAAGGCTTTTAGACAGCCAGGATCCTTACTTCTATGATCTGTCTGGATCCAGACAGATTGAACGTTTTACCAAACAAGCTGCTCCGTATGATCTGCTGGTGATTGCCCTTGGTGCCAACGATGCCAGACGGATGTTTCATCGTTCCCTTTCCTCCTGGACACAATCGTTTGAGCGGTTTGCGGTTGGATGCAAAAAGGCCAATCAGCAAGCTTGCCGCAGGTTTGGAAGGACAGCCCCGATTCTGTTTGTTGAACCGCCAGCTATTCCTGATGGTCTCAGAAATAACTATGAAGCGATTGGCAGCTATGGCGAAGATGGAATCGCAATTTTAAAAACATGCGGCAAGATCATGCAGAAGGTGGCAAAACAAGAAGGCTTTTACGTCCTGGAGGTTCAAAACGCCGGACTGACGGGTGGAATGGTGGATGGCATTCATCTCGATCAAAACGGCCACGCGCTGATGGCCCGTCTTTTAGGACAGAAAATTGAGCAGCTTCTCCAGGCTGCCCTCATTCAACCGCAATAACCACCTGCTGCAAGATTTTTAAAAAGCGAAGGCTGCGGCATAAGAAAGAAGGAAAACAATGAGTGTTTTAGACAATATCAAAGCATTCTGGTCCCGCTTCGAAGACGAACAGGGATCTTTGCTTGAAGCATTGAAAACCAAAGACTACGAAAAAATCTCCGAAATTATGGAGATGCTCAATGAAGAAACCAACCGGATCAGTGGAGCTCATTTCTTTGTCGAAGACAACTTTGAAGAACCAGAAATGACTTTCGATTCCGGACCCAACAAAACCAGCCAGCTGATCTGCCAGCAGATGAAAAAACTCGCTCCTTCTTCGATTAAGAAGATCTGGATCATCAATGATACTCTGCCTCCGCTCAGCCAAAAAGCCATTGAAGCTGACTTGCAGATTAAAGATGAACACTATTCGCTCTTTGACATGACGGCTTTCTATACTGTGAACCTCAAAAGCCATTCTTTTGAAGTCAAGGTTTACTGCCCAGGGTTTTCGCTGATTGAAAATCCCGAGTATAAACGGGAGATGTGCATCTATCTGGTCGAGCTTGCGGTGGGTGAAAACTGCCTGGAATCCTACATTTCCAACATCGACTTTTTGGATCAGCCCGAAAACGGCGTGGATTTCTGCAACCTGACAGAACTCTATGAAGTCATCATGGATACAGCAGAAAAAGAGAAATGGCAGGACTATAAACATCCGCTTGACATCTATACCGTCTTCAAGCCGCACCAGGATTTTGCCAGCGACTCATTGCGCAAAGACATGAAGATGATCTTTACTGTTCATCCAGCTCTTGTGGAAGAAACGCTAGGGAATAAAGGAGATGTGCAGCTGGACTTGCAGTCCAAAGAAGGGGAGTATGGCTATATTTACTACAACAATCCCTTTGACAATGAGCAGGATGCAGCCTTCAGGCAGGAACTGTCTAAGCAGATTGAAGCGCTGTTAGCACCGCTTCATTATGGCAAAGTTATTGGTGGAGCGATTGGCAAATCATATTCCTATATCGACCTGATCCTGTTTGATCCGGCTAAATTTGAGCAGGTTTTCAAACAGATCCAGGAACAGCTCAAAGGCAAAGTGGAACTCTACTATCGTGCCTTTACCCAAGAAGCCTGACCGAAGAAAACAAGAAAAATCCATCCTAAAAAACCATTACGAAAGCCAGGTTTGGGATGGATTTTTTTGATCTTTCGCACAAGCGAAAATAAAAAAAGCGCCGGAGCGCTTTTCGGTCTGAATGAAAATTATTCAGAAAGAGGAGTAACGTTAGCAGCCTGTTTTCCACGATCGCCTTCTACGATGTCGTAAGTAACAGTCTGGCCTTCTTCAAGGGAACGGTAACCTTTCTGGTTAATGGAAGAATAGTGTACAAATACATCTTTTCCATCTTCACCTGTGATGAAGCCATAGCCTTTTTCAGCGTTAAACCATTTCACTTTTCCAGTGTTCATGTTTTTACCTCCCGGAATAGATTGGAAGATTTTTACGATTAAAAATGTGTGACACTTTAATGCGAACCTGGAAAAGCAGAACCATTCCAGTTACTAAAAATCAAAGTTGAATCTATCCTAATCAAAATTATATAGAGGGTCAGCCAAATCAGTCAAGGCGAAAAATCTGGCTCACCTTCGGGTATAACCATACCATAGTTTCAAGAAATCCGGATAAAAATAACGCCTTAAGATAGGATTTTCGCCAATATAGTTGAAAAACGACAGATACTGGGGTGAAAGAAATAGGCAGAGCAAAAAATAGATGCGAAAAAAGCATAAAAGGGAAGGGATGAAAATTGATAAAAGATCCGCAAAATCATCGAAGCTTTATCGAGTTCACTTTAGAATTTTCGAAGGTTTTTGAAGGAAGTCAATCCAGATATCCACAATTTTCAAAACGATCTTTCGTGTTTTGAAAATGTATTCCAATGTATAATAGAACCATCAACGATCGTATCGGAGGGAAAATCAATGTTTATTAAGAATTCCGCTTTAGCCGACGTTATCGCCGGTACTCTCCATAAAAAAACAGACGAATTAAAAAAAGAAGACCTGCTCGAACTGATCCAGCTGGATGCATCAGATCTGGATATCGACAGCCTGGAGGGGCTTGAATATGCAACCAATCTGGAAAAGATTAATGTTTCGAATAATGCCCTGACCAGTATTGAGGCACTGCGTGGGCTGACCAGTTTGGAAGACGTCAACCTGTGCGGCAACCGGTTGCGCGATATTGAGCCGCTCAACAACCACTACATGATCGAAAAGCTGAACCTGTCCCGTAACAATCTGTATGTCATGGACATTTCGGCCGTTGCCAGCATGATCAACCTGCGCGTCCTCAATTTGAAAAAAGCCAAGATCGACTCTCTTGACTATGTTGAAAACTGCAAAGAGCTGCGCGAAATCCGGATCAATACTGAAAATGGCCCATTCAACTACTCCGTTTTAGGCCGGCTTCCCAAACTGGTCAAACTCGATATGTCGGGCTTGCGCCGCTTCTACATTGAAGATCTGTCTTTTTTGAAGCATATCGAAGACCTCAACCTTGCGACCAACCTGATCTCCGATATCAGCCCTCTGTCTTCAATGCATCATTTGAAACACCTGGATGTATCCAATAACCCTTATTTAAAAGATTACAATGCCTTAAAAGACTTTCCGTCGCTGGAAAGCCTGAATATGGATTATAACACAGCCAATAACTTCCAGTTCTTCAGCGACCTGCCGAAACTGAAAAAGATCTCCATGGAACAGACTGGTTTTTCTGACATGCGTGATCTGAACCATATTAAGGATCTCGAAGAGCTCAATGTCTCCAAAAACGAACTTACGCATACGGATGAATTCACCAATGTAGAAAATCTCAAAGCGCTCAATGCCGAATTCTGCCAGCTGACCGATGTTGAATTCTTAAAACATGCGCATAAGCTAGAAGTTCTCGATCTGTTTACCAATCGCATCACCAGTATCGACTGCTTAAAAGAGTGCAAACAGCTTGTCGATCTGAATGTCGGACGCAACCAGATCCACAGTATTGAATGCCTCAAGGATATGCATGATCTCAAGATTATCTCTTTGGAAAACAATAATATTTCCGATCTGAAACCATTGGAAGATCTGCATGATTTGTGCATTGCAGATCTGTACAACAACAATATTGTCGATCTCAAGCCATTGGAAAACCTGGAATACATCTCCTATCTGCGCCTTGACCACAATATGATCAAAGATCTTAGTCCATTATCGAAACTCCAGTACCTGCGCCAGCTGACTCTAAAAGCCAACTATATTACCGACGTATCGCCGCTTAAAGATCTGCAGCTGCTGCAGGCTCTGCGCTTGGAAGATAACCCGATTGTCGACACCTCCGCGCTCGAAAAGATGGCCTTCTACTCAAAGTTCACCGACTAAACCATTCACAAAACCAATGCAAGGACTGCTCATGCGGTCCTTTTTTTGCTGAGTTTGGAACTACTGGATTTGGTAATCTTCGAGAACTTGAATTGGTCAAAAATATTATATAAAGGTTAAAGAAAAAAAGAATTACAGTGGCAATGAAGGCAGATCTTTCTGGTGCAGCTCGCCTTCTTACCAAGAGAGTTGGATCTGACAGGCATGACAAAGGCATTTTTATCCAGGATCGTTCATGATGGAAAAAGAAATGCGTATGAAAACTGCTACTCAAATTAGAAAAGAGGAAACATCATGAGTTGTCCAGAAACAAAAGAAGACCGTAGACTGTTTGTCGAACAAGAATTGGCGGTTGCCAGTCTTGGTGGTAAAAAAGCGAGTGAAAAAGAACTGAAGATGGCTGAAGATTATATTGAAGGCCGAATTTCGTGCGATGAATTTATGCATCGAGCAGATGATCTGGAAGCAGATGATTAAGACCGATCACAACTGACTGCTCCAGAGCGAAAGCTAAAATTTACAGTTGTTCAGCCTGCCTCTGAGTCCTATGACACTCAGAGGCTTTTGGCATGATACAAACCTGCAAGCAAAAGAAAAAACCTCTACAAATGAATGATCATCTGTAGAGGTAAACGTTCATAATGGTGAGGACGATGCGACTTGAACGCACACGAGCTAAGCTCACTACCCCCTCAAAGTAGCGTGTCTGCCATTCCACCACGTCCTCAATTGATTTGTTTTTTAATGAGTGCCTATTTAATATACCGTATTTCGAACCGTTTGTAAAGAAGAAAATTCTTTATTTTCGAAACAGTCGATTCAAGCGAGCGGCGATCCCTTGAACCGAAAACTATTTTATCGGATTCTGCCCAAAAGGCAAGCCTAAATCATCAATCAGCAAAAATTCCTTGGAATCTTCGGAAATCTTCAAACTTTGGATACAGTATTTCGTTTTTGCGATTCAAAGCACGCTTGATCCAACCGGCTTCATAAGAATCAGGCAGGTCATCATCATAGACTGGATGGGCAGATTGTTTGTTTTAGGCGAAGCTGGCTTTTGACCAATTGTTTTCGATACCAATTTGATATCGATATGATAAGAGTTTTGGATTTTCCAAATCTTATTTTCCTCGGTACAAGAAATCAATGGATCAAAAATCAAATAAAAATGGCAAAAAATGTGATAAAAGTAAAATTCTTCTGTAATAAAGTGAATAAAATGGGATCGTAGTTCTTTTTGCGAATTATAATGAAAACCATAACTATGATGGTGGGAATCTCTGATAACCAGTAAAAATATTAAAAATGAGGTGAAAGTACATTGCTGAGCAGAGAATGATGGAATCCCATCAGGAAGGAAAGGGAAACGAAAGGAAAACGAAAGGAAAACAATTAAGTTGGCTGATGAGTGGACCAATGCTGGCTGCTCTGATGACTCCACTGCCCGTTGCGGCCAGTGAACAGTCAGAATGGGCAATGGATGTCGATGGCTATGAAATTGCGCAAGCCACCAAAGACTATTCCAAGAAAGGGCAGAAATGAGCCATGAGGCTTCTGATCCAGAGATCCAGCAGCAGATGCACGAAATTTTGGATCTGTTTGCTTTTGTCAATGACCCCACCCAAACTGCCTTGCAATTTGGATGGGGCTTGAAATAAGAAGCTTTTATGCATCTTTTTCAAGCTTGATTGACTAGCCTAAGTCTTAATAGACTACGTTATTTGAGAATCAACCTTAAACAAGTTGAAATAGGCACTCTGGAACATTCAGCCTAATTCCGGATTCTGCGGATCTGTATGAAACAGTACTGAGGTCAGGTGCAGTGTGCAGGTCAACAAACCTCTTATAACATTGGCGAAGGCTGGTGCTTTAACTACCTTTTAGGACGCTTTATTATCCTAAAACGAATTATTACCTTGGAGGTACAATATGGTTTACGTATTAGATGTAGATGGCAAGCCTTTAATGCCTACTGAAAGGCATGGCAAGGTTCGCCATCTTTTAAATGACAAGAAAGCCAAAGTGGTAAAGAAAAATCCATTTACCATCAAGCTTTTATATGATTCAACCAGATATACGCAGCCAGTCACTCTTGGAGTGGACGCTGGTTCTAAACATGTTGGTCTAAGTGCTTCGAGTGAAGATAAAGAACTGCTTGCCTGGGATGTCCAGAATAGGACAGACATCACTGAGCTAATCTCTACTAGAAGAGAAGCGCGGCGGGCAAGAAGAAACCGCAAGACAAGATATCGGGCACCAAGATTTAACAACCGTGTTCGCACCAAACACAAAGGCTGGCTTGCTCCCTCTGTTGAACACAAGATTGGTACTCATCTTCATTGCATTGAAGAAGTCCAAAAGATTCTTCCTGTAACCAAGATCGTTGTGGAAACAGCTTCTTTTGATACACAGAAATTAAAGAATCGAGATATTTCTGGGACTGGGTATCAAAACGGTGATCAAAAAGGATTCTGGAACGTTCGTGAATATGTTTTGTTTAGAGACAACCACGAATGCCAGCACTGCCATGGCAAAAAGAAAGATCCAATCTTGAATGTTCATCATATCGAAAGCCGAAAGACTGGCGGTGATTCACCTTCCAATCTGATTACGCTTTGTGAGACATGCCATAACGAATACCACAAAAAGATCAAGTCAGGAAAGATCAAAGGTCCAGAAGACTTTAAGCTGCCTAAGCGAGCTAAGCCGTATCGAGATGCGGCTTTCATGGGCATCATGCGCTGGACCCTGCTGGAACGATTAAAACAAGCAAACTCCGATATCGAAGTCATCAATACCTATGGCTACCTGACCAAGAGCAAAAGAATTGAATTGAACCTAGCTAAAGAGCATTACAACGATGCATATTGCATTGCAGGTAATCTCAATGCCAAGCCGTTAAAACAATGCCTGTACCTCAAGAAGATCAGAAGACATAACCGCCAGATCCATAAATTCAACTTCATCAAAGGACATAAACGCAAGAACAACCAGGCACCACATATGGTTGGCGGGTTCTGTCTTTTTGATAAAGTTCGGTTTGAAGGGCAGGAATGCTTTATTACAGGACGAAGAAAACGAGGCGTATTTACTTTAAAAACCTTTTGGGGACAAAAGATAAAAGATGGCGCTTCAATGAAAAAACTGATTCTTGTAGAAAGAGCCAGCGGATACATGAAACAAACAGCAACTCGGCAATTCCTGGCCACCCAAACCGTATAACGGTTTGGGTGGGGTACCCTTGCCTAACATATGGATCACTTCAAAACTTCTTTACAGTATATCGATGACTGCAACAGGCTGCGCCAGCAGGATGGCGTCAATCCTCTGGCTGTTGGACTGCCACTGATGGCGATTTCGATTGTTCAGACCAATGTCTCGGCCCAGGCAGGGCAGCATTCCTAACTGTACCGGGCAGGCGAGAATCTGGCTTGGGGATATCGTGTTGGGGCTGCAATGGGTCAGGAAAATCCTTTTGATGGCTGGCATACCCAAGAAAAAAACGACTACTTGGCTACTTAATCTGGTCTCATTTACAGAGACCAGATTACCTATAGACGAGCAAATCCCTAGAAGGACTTTTTACTTGTTTGGCTCCAAGGCTTTTAAGAGGACTGGCTTCCAGATTTCAACGAGTTGATCGAGCGAATAGGCAGCATTGGCTGGAGAAGTGGAAGGCAGAAAGATGGAATTGATTTTGGTCACCGGATATTGAAATTTTGTGTAATAGCGCTCAGCGGTCCGGCCGTTGCAGATGATCGTATGTACGTTGGAGTGATCCAAAATAATCGAAAGATCGGTGGGCACGACATCCGCAATCGAGGAATCACTGGAGCCTTTGATCGAGCAGCTGTAAATCGCATCCCATAAAGCGATATCGTAGCGTGTGAGCAGATCGATTTTGGCTTGAACTGTCTGTGGAGCCGGCTCATCAAAGACCGCTGCCAGAACCTTCCAGAAGCGGTTACGGGGATGACCGTAGAAAAAATTCTGCTCTCTTGATTTTTCGGAAGGCAGGGAACCAAGAATCAATATCTTGCTTGCGGGGGTAAAAACCGGATTGAAGGGGTGAATGACTTGGCATCGTTGGGCCATAAAGGTTCCTTTCCAGATCAAGGATCTTTGGTTGAATCAAAGCAGAAATTTGCTTTTGAACTTCATTATTCCACGTTCCGGTGACTTTCATTGTTTATACGACCGACTCTGGTTTGCGAACGTCTATCCATTTTTTTGAGTGTTTTTTCTAGTTCCATAGAAATGAAAGAGCCTGAAAGAGAGAAAAAAGTGAGAAATCCAGGAATGAAAGTGCTTGATTGATTCCTGAGATGCATTGCCTTTTCACCTTACAGGCATGATAGAAGGCATATTTTTTGAAACAGATACAATAGTCATAGGGATATTATGGCTAACCATGTGATGTCCTATCCAATTTGGCAGACTTTGACTGGAAAGCTCTGCTTGGAATGAAGAACTAGATCAGAAATCTGATTTCGATAGAAAGAGAGACTAATTATGAGAAAATGTCCAAACTGCAATCAGGAAGTCAAAGATGAAGATCGATTCTGTGCCAAGTGCGGAACGAGGTTAAATGGTGACAATGAGCCGGTTGACTTTACTGAACCAGCACCTAGCTTGAATTCAGATCCAGTAGCCAGACCCAAATCAATGCCTGATCTGCCAGGCAGCCAGCAGGATGGAAAGACACCGCCTCACCTTGAAACATCAGAGGCCAAAATACCCCCGATTCCCAATGACTATATCAAGCTTCAAGAACAAAGTACCGAAAACATGAAAAAAGGCTTTGAGGAGGGGTGGAAGTCACTGCTTTATCCTGCCCCAGAGCAGAAAAAAGAACAAATGTACCGTTTGCTGCTGCTGTTGTTTGCCCTGATCACGATCATCGGGCTGTTTATGCCCTTTACAGCCTACGGCATAATCGGCGTGAAAATTGTCCGCGTGGCTTTGATGGGCAGCATTTCAGGTGTCTTGATCCTGATTTTGAAGTTGCTGGAGTGCGGGTTTATCGTTTTGAACCGTAAAAATGCCGTTTTGGTGTTTGATGTACTGTCCGCTGCTGTCCTGGGCTTGAAGTGCTTGAGTGAATTTATGATCCGCAACATCATCCAGATCAGCCAGGAAGCGGTCATGTCCCAGCATATGGATCCGTATCTTGGCAGACAGATGTGGAATCTGCATCACCCTGGTTCGGGATTCTGGGTACTGGTCCTGGCAGCCATCGTTTCGTTTGTCATTGCCTTGGTTTATGCTCTCAAGACGAATCAGAAGAAAAAAGCTGCACAGCCAGAAGCATTAAAACCAGATGCCCCTAAACCGCATCCTGAACCGGTAGTCCCTATCCAGCCAGACCCTAAGCCAGCGCCTGCCCAACCAGATTCGACCCCAGCTACCCCGATTGTGGAAAGCCAGCCGGAGCCTGCTGAGCCTGCTGCTGTTCTGGTGGAGGAAAATAAACCCGGAGCAAAGGGAAAGGAATCAGATCCTCTTTTCACCAAGCCTGCCGATCAATCTGATCGGGAACCATCGGCAACCACAAAGGCATCGATCGTGCCACCAAATGAGGATGCAGACAAACCGGCTGGACCATCCGCTTTTAATACTCAAGCCAGGGACGATGAAAATCCTAAAAAAAAGTCAGTCCAGTGAACCGGTAGATTCAAATCCCAACGAATCAACACTTTGAAAATAAATCGATTAAAATCAAAGAAGCAAACAATTCTAACCTGAACAATTCATATAAATCTAAAAATGGTCGGAAACACCTTTATGAAACGTGCTTCCGACCATTGTGATTTTCACCTGACAGGTGAATGTCAAATGTCTTTAATTCCTGTACAATGTCATTACCA
>JADGIS010000051.1 GCA_015233825.1 Erysipelotrichaceae bacterium RD49 | reverse complement strand
TGGACAACAAAAAATCCAGCTTAATCAAGCCGGATCTTAAAAGACGAAGCTGTACTTATGTACAGCCATATGAACTACCACTGTCTTAACAGGGCATGTCTCTGTTCGGACTGTATAGAGGAGAACACTACTGTTGATTTCCATATCGGATTAAACGGTTTGTCTTTCCAATATAGCGGTTTTCATGGTACGAGTTTCTGCTTTTCTTTAGATGCTCGGCCATTCAATGACCGAGTAGTTCACGTACAATCAAAGCAGAAGATTGAAAGAAAATACAAACCACCTGGAGGATGGATCACCAGGCGGTTTTATAGGGAGGGATCATCTTGGAACGATATCGTAAAGTCAAATCGCCAGCGGATGAACTGGTGCTCGATGTGGTGGAAGTCATTCCCACAGGGGAAGTCAAAGGAATTATCCAGATTGTTCATGGTATGCAGGAACATAAAGAACGCTATCTTCCGTTTATGGAATTCATGGCTTCCCGCGGCTATGCGTGTGTAGCCGGAGACCATCGCGGCCATGGCAAATCCGTTCGTGAGGATGAGGATTTAGGCCACTTCTATGACCAGAGCGGCCAGGCGATTGTCGATGACTTGAGTGTGGTAAGCAGCCCTTTGCGGCTGGAGTATCCGCACGTCCCATTTTTCATGCTCGGCCATTCGATGGGAACGCTGGTTGCCCGCAATTATCTCAAAGACCATGACCATGAGCTGAGTGCCTTGATTTTATCGGGTGCGGTCTATGAAAATCCGGCAGCTGCCGCCGGGCAGAAATTGATCGATCTGCTGACGCGGTATAAAGGAGAAAAATACGTATCGAAGCATGTCCAGAAAATGATCGATGGCTCGTTTGATAAGAAAATCAAGGGATCCAAGACGAAAAACCGCTGGCTGTCGGCCAATGAAGAAAATATCAAAGCGTTTGATGCCGATCCGCTTTGCGGTAAGCCGTTTACACTGAATGGCTATCGCAACTTGATGATTCTCGTTCAGAATGCCTACAGCAAAGAAGGCTGGCATGTGCACAATCCTAAACTGCCGATTTTGTTTGCGGCTGGCCAGGATGATCCGGTGATCGGAAGTCCCGCTGAATTTGATAAGATGCAAAAATTCTTGAAAGACTTAGGCTACGAAAACGTCAAGGGCAAACTCTATCAAGATATGCGCCATGAAATTCTCAATGAGGTCAACCGCAAAATGGTGTATGAGGATTTCCTGAACTTCTTGAATGAGCACAACCCTAAAAACAAGAAATAAAAAATCATGGTTCAAATCCACAAAGCGCGAGGGAAAACCAAAGATCCGGATTTGAAACCGAAAAAAAACAGGCTATCCTTTATGATAATGGAAATGGATAGGAAACCAGCCGAATGGCGAGTGGATTGAATGGGCTTAAAGCTGGTTCGTTGAGGAATTTAAAGATGATAAATGTTGGATTGATTGGATTTGGAAAGATGGCCATGGCGATTGTACAAGGCTGGAAAACAGCTGGGATGCTCAATGAAAGCGTGAAGGCCTGGGCTTATGCCCCAACCTGGTCTAAGCTGGAAGCAAACTGTGCAACCCTGCAGGCGACGCCTTGCCATACCCCGGGCGAGGTTTGCGATCACAGTGAGGTCCTGATTCTGGCTTGCAAGCCATACCAGGTTGAAGAGGTTCTCAAATCCTTGCAGCCAGCCGCGCTGGAAGGGAAACTGGTTGTCTGCGTCGCAGCAGGCATTAACTTTGAAAAACTGGAAGCCTGGCTGCCTGAAAGGGTTCATCATGTTTCGATTATGCCCAATACGGCGATGGCAGCCGCCGCCGGAATTGTAATTGAAGAACAAAACAATACCATGGATGAAGCAGACCGGAAGGTTTTTGAAAGACTGTTTTCGCCACTAGCTCTCGTTGAACCGATTGCACCTAAAGACTTTTCCATTGCGGGAACCATTGCAGGCTGTTCTCCGGCTTTTTTGGGACTCTATGCCGAAGCGCTGGCGGATGCCGGCGTGAAATACGGCCTGAGCCGGCCGGTAGCGGCCAGACTGGCAGCCAGAGCCGTGTATGGAGCAGGAGCCATGCTGATTGAAGAGGGTAAGGAGCCTTCCGTTTTCAAAAATGAAATCTGCTCGCCAGGCGGAACGACGATCAAAGGGATTGTCACCCTGGAAAAAGACGGCTTTCGCAAAGCGGTCATTGAAGCAATCGAAGCCATTGAAGGATAGAATTCAGGCTGTTTTTAAAAAAGTGAACCTGAAATCAAAACAGACTTCCTGGCAGAATCCTGCTGGAAGTCTGTTTTTTGTTTGTATATCGAGGCATAGGTGAAATCGGTTCAGAGGAATAAAACTAGTGCAGATCAATGATTTCGACGCTGTCATATTCGGGAATCGCAACGGGTGGCGTATAGGCAAAGATCTTGGACTGGGTTGCCGAAGAAGAATAATTGTACAATCCGCCAAAGACAACCTGACCATCTTTCTTGTAAACGATATTCACATCCCCGTCCAGATAGGCGCTTTCACTGCTACCCGGGGTGACCTGAAACGAGACGACGCCGCTTTGTTCCAGGGAGCCATCAGAAAGCAGGGCAATGGTGTTGTAGTGTTCTGGATACGACTGCCGGTAAGCTTTGAGCAAGGTATCGTGCGTGGCCATTTCGGGTTCATTGAGCAGATATTCATAATCATGCAGAAGATCCTGCTGGCTTTCATTGGGCTCATAGGTGACAGTAACGTCTTCCAGTCCATCTAAGGTTTGAAACTGGGGAAATACACTGGTCACATAAACTTGGGAGCAGTCAAAACCCATCGAGGGAATGGACAGGAATTCTGTCTGGTCATCGACAGGGCTGCTTGCAGTCATCGTGAGGTCTGTATAGTAAGTCTCTTCCCAATCTTCAGGCTTGGTTACGGAAATGGTTGCCAGCAGGTTTCCATCATACAGTTCAAGGGGCAGCAGTTCATAGGTTTGAATCGGGTGGGCATAGGCCGTTCCAATTTCATAGGGCGCAGACGTGGTGGTTTGCCTGGAGATTGTAAAGATGGAACTGGTCATCGAAACAAACGCCAAGATGGCTGCACCGATTAGAAATGGCGCTGGCCGAAAGTAAACACCGCGTTTTGGTGTTTGGTGGGTTTTGGAGCCAGAGGCAGAGCGGCTGGTTGATGGATGAAGCCCTCTTGGGCGAGCAGAAGCAGTGGAATGCATCTGGGAACCAGGTGGATTTTTGGGGTTAGATAACCGGGTCTGGTGATCGGTATGGGCATCTTTGGGAAGCGAGGGGATCTGAAATTGTTTGTTCAGCTTCATACAAACCTCCATTGGTTTTGTTCTTTTTGGTTGAAAGGCAAAGACTCTGGACAAAGGAAGCCAGCCCAGCCAAAACCATTCTGTCTGCAGTCTGTCTTGAATCTTGATTTCCTGAAAATGAAAAGCGCAGATTAACAGATTGGCGAGTCTATATCCAGGGTGAACTGAGTCTGGTAAGATTATAGCAAATCCAATTTTTCATCTGCCGGTCAGTGAAAAATTGTTAGAAAGACCCGGCTTAAAATAGAAAGGAACTGGCATTCATGTCTAAAAAACAGCCGTTTAATTTTCAATATCCATATGAGATGGGCCGCTTGAAAGCAACGGCTTATATCATTGGCTTTACTTTTTTTACCTTTTTTTCATTGTTGATGCTCATCGGATCCCAAAATCCCCTGGCATTGTTTTGTGCGCTGGGGGCTGTGATGTTCAGCGTATATGGACTGATTCAGATGATCCGCAATTTCCCAGGGGCAAAATTGATAAGGGCCAAAGCCAAAGGGGCCAAAACGTTAAGCAGGCAGGATGAAGCCAAAGCAATCTCTAAGGAAGTGCCTGTTGATCTTCCGCTTCCGGCTAAACCGAAAAAGAGACCTGCTCATGAATACCAGGTTCTGCTCAACCGGCTGGAAAATAACCTGGAAGGGATTAAGGCGCGCAGTGAAGCCGTCTCTTCTTTAGTGGATGAATATTTCGGCGGCTCAATTATTTCGGCTGCCCGTTATAAGGAAGTCATGAAAAGTGCAGTGGAGGTGCTGGAGGCCAACTACCAAAACGCCTGCCAGGCAGTTGAATTGTTTGGCACAGGGGCACCCACCAAAGCCCGGATTGAGATTTTGCAAAACTATGTCGAGGATTCCGAGGAAGTCGTGACCAGCTTTGATACGGTTGTTGATGAACTGCTCAAACTTAAGCAGTCTTCGATCATTGATGAAGGCGACCAGCTCGATCAAAGCCTGGAAGAACTCGCAGGGACCACCGCCTACTATGCCCGCAAAGAAAACCAGGTGCATTAACAGATCCAGCCCATTCAAAAACCCGGATTGACGGCACGCCGCAAATTCGGGTTTTTGAATGGGTTATTTTTGATGGATTAAGAAAAGAGGCTTGGATGGCTTTCTTATTCCAGTTTGACTTCAATGACAGTGTCATCTTGAATCGGGGAATCGACATCAATGCTTTGCCAATTGACCCGTCCATAGCCATCCGCACTGATCGAAATACCGGTCAGCTGCCAGAAGGCGGTGATATCCTTGCGCGTCCAGCCAATCATATCAGGCATTTTGCGCTCCGGCCCGTTGGTTAAAAGCATGACATTGTCATTGGAATTGATGGTGGTCGAAGGAGCCGGGAACTGGTTGACGATCGTATCGCCATTGCCGATGACAATCGTATTCACCGACTTATCGGACAGCATCTGGGTGGCATAGTCCAGAGAATGAGAGACCAGAGACGGCATTTGCGCAGTTGTCCATTCCTGGTACGATTCTGTCACGCTTTGATCGGTTCCGGTATTGACATTCTGGGCTTTGAGCGCAGCTTTCATGATATTGATAAAGGGTTCGGCTGAGTAGTTGAGATAGTGCGGGCCCTGCATGCCATAGCAGACAAGCACTTTGGGATCATCGGCTGGCGCAGCGGCGATGACCGATGAGGTGTAATTGGTTTTATCGTAGGTATGCGTTTCTTCATTGTAGATTTCGCCGGTACCGGTTTTTAAGGCCATGTCCACACCATCGATGCGAAAGCGCTGGCCGGTCATGCCATCATCCATAACATGGCGCATCAAGTCAATGACTTCATGGGCTGTATCCGCCTTAATCGGCGTTCCGACCGCTTCCGGTGTAAATTTCTGCATCGTCTGGCCGGTCATGGGATCGATGATGGAATCAACAACATAAGGCTTCATCATGATGCCATCATTAAAGATTGCCGAATAGGCCTTGCAAAGCTCAAGTACGGTCATGGAAGAGGCCTGGCCAAATCCAGAGGACAGATAGTCGGTCGCAGACTTGCTGTTGGAAACGCCGACCATTTCGTTGAGAAACGGAATGTCGGTCTTTTCAAACAGATCAAAGGCATCCTGGTATTTGGCGACGGTTTCCCGGTCTAAATAATTCGAAAGCAGTTCGCAAAGCGCAATGTTGGACGAATGCGCCAGACCGTCCGCAAAAGTTAAAACGCCATAGTCATTGCCCATCGCATCCAGAATCGGTGGATAAGCCGTAGGCGTACCTTCCCCAACGCGAGTAATCTTGCCGGTCAGCTCATCTACGACATAGCTGAAGGACCCGGCCCGGTATGTTTCGTTATACGGATAGACGCCTGCATCAATGGCCATGGCATAGTAAAGCGGCTTAATGATCGAACCCGGTTCGATGACCGCTTCGGAAACACGGTCAACGAAGGATGGAATGACAAGGTGGGTATTCTGGTCAAAAGTAGGATAAGATCCCCAGCCTAAAATCTTGCCGGTTTCCGGATCCATGACCAGGCACCAGGCCACGGTCGCTTTAGACTGATCCATGGTCAGCTGCAGGTTGTCTTCAATGGTCTGCTGGAGCGAGGAGTCGATGGTCAGCTTGACGTTGTCACCATTGCTCGCCTGCTGAATCAGCTTTTTAGTCCCGGGCAGTTCTTCATTGAATTTTGAAGCCCGGTACTCTTCAATGCCATCGGTTGCTCCTAAATAGGATTCCATGGTCTGCTCCAGGCCTGCTTTGCCCACAATCCGCCCGGCATCGTCATCGTAGGCGGCAAAGCCGATCATATTGGAGGAAAACGGAGTAATGGGATATTCGCGTTTCGTCGTTTCGATAAAGGAAAGCCCAGGGATTTTGAGCGCCTCGAGTTTATCTTTCTGCTCCAGGCTGATCCGCTTGGTGCCCATTCCCAGCTCGATTTGGGAATACCCGTTTTTCTGGCCGTCCTCGATTAAGGTGGCGAGTTCTTCTTCGTCCACGAGATCGCCCAATACGGAAGCGATTCCTTTGGCTGCAGCTTTGGGATCTTCGATATAGGTATCGACTTTTTCATCCTCCACCTTTAAAGCGGCTTCGACTTGGGAGGTGCGGCCCTGCTCTTTGGCTTGCTCGATGACATTCTGCCTTTGATAGGCCCGCAGTTTTTCATCATCAGCCTTTTCTTCTTCGGTTCGGGTATCAAAGTTGGCCGCTACAGTATAGGCAATCGACTGTTTGGCCAGCGGCTGGTTGGAGCGGTCTAAAATTTCACCACGCACTCCATTGATGCGCCGCTGCTGGACGGAATGCAGAATGAGCGAATTGAGGGCTGTGTTTCCCGACCATAAATGTTTCTGGGTAACCATGGTGTATAAAATCGTGCTGACCGCTAAAGCCATGCAGCAGATAAACGCCCCGCCGATGCGCAGGATATGGCGGTTGGCTTGTTTATCACGTTCCTTTTTGGATCGGTCAGATTGTTTTTGTTTTTGATCTTGAGGTTTTGAAGACCGAGAGGGCTTCGATTTTTTTTGACGAGCCATACTCATACTGATCCTTTCGTTGACTTTCTCTATTTGGATCGGAAACTGCCCGCCATGATCGCTTTGGGAACCAAGCGGGAAGGCGTTAAAAGAGAAAGGAGAATCCAATCCATCCTTGTCTAGTTTTGCCTGAAGTCTTAAAGCAGGCTTAAAAGAGCCATGAACGATCGGTTTTGTAAGAAAAAATGGATGGTTTAGATTTGTGATTGTTAAAAAACAATCTTACTTTACAGGAAAAACCGCCAAGAAAAAAGAGCAGGAAAAAACCATCTTCCAAGAAGGGGTTGCCTGCTTCAAATTGTCGTTAGTTGTTGTTGCCGTAATAATAGACCCGGTTGGAGTCCTCGCTGACCTGCCCTTCAAGCATGCCAAGCACCCGGCTTTTTTCTTCCAGCTGCGCAATATCGCTTTTGAGCTGCTCAATGGCAGTCGATCGGGCTGCTATGTCATTGGTCAGCTGTTGATTAGTTACGGATAAATTTGTGGCATAGGAATTCAGAATCAGCCTTGTCCCACAAAAGAACAGGGCGGCTAAAACAAAGATTGTCGTTAAAATCTTTCCGGTATGGCTCATCCGGCTTTTTTTTCTGGATTCACTTCTTTTCTTCTTTTTCATCGGTCCGTTCAACTCCCCTTAATTTGGCGCTGTGCGCCCTGGAATTTGCATCCAGTTCAGCCTGCGAGGCCGTGATTGGTTTTTTGTTTACCAGTTTGTAATGCAGTGCTTCGTTTCCAGCAATCGGCATCCGCCGGTTGACTTTTTTTGGCAGCGCTCTGGCGGCAAATGCTTGTTTGACAATGCGGTCTTCCAAAGAATGGAATGTGATCACCGCCATACGGCCGCCTGGCTTGAGCCGGTCCAGGCCCTGTTCGAGCGTGCTGGCCAGCTGCGGAAGTTCCTTGTTGACTTCCATGCGCAAGGCTTGGAAAGTCTGCTTGGCCGGGTGCCCTTTTTTGCGAAGAATGGCAGCAGGCAGCGACTCTTTGATGACATCCACCAGTTCAAACGTTGTCTCAACAGGCTTTTGTTCACGAGCTTTCAAGATCCCTGCCACAATGCGGCCGGCATTGGGTTCTTCGCCATATTCGCGAAGCACGCGAAGCAGTTCTTCTTTGGGATACGTATTGACAATCGTATAAGCATCTAAAGGCTGGTTCTGGTCCATGCGCATATCGAGTCTGGCATCATAGCGATAGGAAAATCCGCGCTCGGGGTCATCGAATTGGGGGGAAGAGACGCCGAGATCCATCAGAATGCCATCCACCTGACCGACCTGAAGCTCATCCAGGCGGGCATTGAACTCTTCAAATGGAGCATGAATCAGAGTGAAGTTCTCACCGATTTCTTCAAGCCGCTTGCGGCTTTCATCAATTGCACTTTGATCCAGATCAAACGCATAGAGATGTCCCTCTGGAATCCGCTTAAGGATCTCACTGGAATGGCCGCCGCGCCCAAGGGTGCAGTCGACGTAAACGCCATCTTTCCTGATATCCAGCATTTCGATGGCTTCATCAAGTAATACACTGATATGTTCCATATTTAAAGCCTCCATGACTAGTCGAGAAGAGTGGTCAGGTTTTCCGCAAATTTCTCATAGGAAGGAAGCATTTCTTCTTGCAGGGCCAGCCATCTGTCTTTGGACCAGATTTCCACCCGGTTTGCGACACCGATGATATAGCACTCTTTTTCAAGAGCGGCTTCCTTGACCAGGGATCCTGGAATCAGGATTCGACCCTGCCCATCCGGTTCTACTTCGGTCGCTTTGGCCATAAAAAAGCGCATAAACATACGGGCATCCGGGTTGGTGGTAGGGAGAGAGGAATATTTTTTATAGAGGCTGGTCCACTCTTCGAGTGGATATACGGTGAGGCAGCCATCCATACCTCGGGTAATGTACACACGTTCACCGAGTTCTTCGCGGAATTTCGCAGGCATAATCAGCCGCCCCTTACGGTCGATATTGTGCGTGTATTCGCCCATGAACATGTGTCATCACCTCCCCACTTTGTGACACATTTCCCTACTTTGTAGGTGCATTATACCCCGTAAACCCCCTTTCCTCAATTCAAATTCCGAAAAGGTTTAGAGTTGGCCTGATGAGCGCCAAAAAATAAACACCCAAAAAACACTTTAAATAAAACCGATCTTCATGGCCTGTTTTGGGCTTTGTACAAAAGTGGGGAAAAGGGGCGGCAAAAGCTGCCCTTTCGGCTCGTTTTTGGCGAATGGTATCCAATTTGAACCCATTTGCTCATCAAAAGCGGGGGTGGTGGGGGCTTGTGTCATCTGGAAAGAGGGTTTGATTCCTTCGTTGGCTTTTTTCTGACATTCTTGTAAGAATCCAGAACATCAGGATGAAACAGACATTTGCAAGCATTCTTCCCCACTTTCTGCCCCGAAAATCGTGCAGCAGCTCGCTGATTGAGCTGACGGCCCCCGACAGGGACGGGAACCGCTTTTTTCAAGCCTTAAGCCCTGGAGGAGGCAATGGAAAAAGCGGCAGAGAGGTTAAGAAAGCCGGAGCGCCAGCTGGACGAAAAATAGAAGAGGACGAATTTGAAAATCGTGCTCCAGCACCACAGTGGCAGAAAGTGGGACTAACGCAGAAAAGTGGAAGAAAGTGGCAGGCAAAGCCAGCTGGATGGAAAAGTCTGGGATGAGGAGGAAGATCAAAAAGCCAGGCAGCCAAAACGATGATTTTGGTGGCACAAAGTGGCAGAAGCTCCAAATGGCTGCCTGAGGAAAAAATTTCATCCTATACCGCCAGTATTCGATACCCATCGAGCAATACCCAATAGGCAAGGACATGGAGTGTTGAAGAAGGAAGTCTGCAAAAGACAGGGCAAAATTTCTATGCGAAACCGCGTCAATTCTTATGCCTGAAATCGCGACCTTTTTAAAAATGAAAGAGTTTGCGAAAGTGTGTCAACATTGTTGCAAAATTCTCTTAAATTTCAGATTTTGCCCTTTATAATAAGGTCGAATGGAGAACAAAACGTATGAATTTTATCAGCTTTATTCTGGCCTTGTGCCCGATTATTTTGTTGATCATCATCATGATGGTTTTCAAACGGCCAGCTTGGCAGGCAGCCATCGGCGCTGCCGTTTTAGCAGCCATCGAAGCGCTGCTGTATTGGAAAACTCCAGTTGGAGTGATCGGAATGGCGGCTGTAGAAGGGGCCGCAATGGCTCTCTGGCCGATTGTTCTTGTTATCATTGCGGCTGTCTTTACCTATAATCTGGTTTGTGCAACCGGCGGTATGGATGTCATCAAGACAATGTTAACAAGCGTATCCCCCGATAAGCGTGTTCTGGTCCTTTTGGTAGCCTGGTGCTTTGGCGGGTTTATGGAGGGCATGGCCGGCTTTGGAACTGCAATTGCCATTCCTGCCGGCATGATGATGGCGATGGGCTTTGACCCGTTGTTTTCCTGCCTGATCTGTCTTTTATCCAATGGCTTTCCAACGCCATGGGGATCGATCGGCATTCCAACCGTTACCGTGGCTTCTTTGTTAAATATGGATGGCACGACGGCGCTGTCGACGATGCAGGTCATCCAGGTCGCATTCTTTTTTATCGTCATCCCCTTTATTCTGGTGTATTTGACAGGAAAAGGGACAAAAGCTCTAAAAGGCATGGTGGCTGTCTGCTTAGGAGCCGGCCTTGGATTTGTCATTCCGATGCTGATTGTTTCCTATTTTGTTGGCGCGGAACTGGCTGTGGTCATCGGTTCGGTGTGCTCACTGGCGATTACGGTCGTGCTTGGCAAGCGGGTTAAACCGATGCCTGAGTATGCGATGAGTGCCAGTGTAGAAAAGAAAGACGAAGAAGCTGCCAGCAAAATTACCATGAAAGAGGCGCTGGTGGCCTGTGCCCCCTTCTTGTTTATCTTTGTCTTCCTGCTGGGTTCTTCAAAACTGGTTCCGCCTGTCAATCGTTTCTTGTCGCAGTTTTCAACTACGGTCTATTTTGTCAACGAAACCAGCGCAACGACTTTTGCCTGGATCAATACCCCAGGCATATGGATTTTCTTATCCGCAATCTTAGGCGCGATGGTGCAGAAGGCCAGCTTTGAACAGTTCAAAACCGTCTTTTTAGCGACGCTCAAACAGATGCAGAATTCCATCATCGTCATGGTTTCGGTTTTGATGGCCGCAAAAATTATGATTTACTCCGGCATGATTTCGGATATTGCCAAATTTGCGATTGCTGCGATGGGCGGCCTGTATCCGATTATTGCTCCATGGCTTGGTGCACTGGGTGCTTTTGTAACCGGCAGCGGAACGTCTTCCGGGGTTTTGTTTGGCAAGGTGCAGGCGGACGCAGCGGCTGCGCTCAATATGGATGAGTATTGGGTAGTCGGCTTGAACGCGCTGGGTGTTGGTGTGGGCAAAATGCTCTCCCCACAGTCGATCGCAATCGGTCTTTCTGCAGTGGGCGGTTTAAAAGAAGATTCCAAACTGCTCAAGATGGTATTGCCTTATGGTGCTGTATTCATTGTGCTGTGTTCAGTCATTGCCTGGCTGGGTACAGTTTTGATTCATTAGTTGATCCTTTCAGACAAACGGAACAATCTAACTGTTCGTCTGGAAGGAGCTTGATGGCTTGCATCCCTTAAAATAAGTTTGAATCCTGCTGCACAGGAATTGAAGGGAGTTTTTATTGTGAAATACGATTTCAGCCAGCCTTTAAGTGAAGACCAGATGGAAGTGGTCAGATGGGTCCAGGAAAACGGTGACGATGTCATGAAAGCTGCCGAGTACTTTGATCTGGATCCGGCCGATATCTTTAAGTGGACCATCCAGGACTATGAACTGGCCCGCAAGCCGCTCATGGAACAGGGCAAGACCAATATGAGTGAGGAACTGCTCAAAGAGATCAATACGATCTATGAGCATGAAGTCAATCTCAATAAAATCTGGGAAGATGGCCAAGCCGCCCAGAAAAGCCGCAATCAGGCTTAATTCACGATTCATTTTCAAACCGCTCTGACAGGGCGGTTTTTTATTGGATTGGAAACCAGGGTGGTTTGGGATTCAAAAAGGCCTGTCGACAAGAAAGTCAATTCAAAAATCGATACAGGAGGAAGTTTCGAAAATCAGGTTGGAATGTTTAGAAAACCTTTCCTGCTTCTTTCAAGGAATCATGGCTTGGATTGGTACAATTTTGGTATTCCTATGCTTTCTTTCCAAATCGGATTTTAAGAAGCAAGAAGGCTCAATTTAAGAAGGAGAACATTTAACGTTTATGAGAAATTTCCAAAAATCCATCTGCACTTTCCTTTGTGGAGCGATGCTTTGCGGATGTGTGGGCAATGGCGGCATGGAAACTTCGTCCCAATCCTCCGCATCTTTGCAAAATTCAATCGCTGATTCCCATGGTGCGGATGCGATGGCCAGCGAGGATGAACTCAATCATTTGTATTCATTTTCCTGGAATCTGTTCAATCAAGTCCGGGAGGACAAAGAAGGGGGGCTGGTCAGCCCGTTGTCGGCTTTGTTTGCTCTTGGCATGGCGGCCAATGGTGCAAACGGCGAAACGCTCAACCAAATGGAAAAGGCCCTCAATCTTTCTGTTGATCAGATCAATGCGCTCAGCCGCAGCGCCCTCCATTCGGCAGCCGAAGATGAGACCCGGACTTTAGAAATTGCTAACTCGATCTGGGTCAACCAGAAATATACGAATTCCTTGATCGATTCGTATTCCAGACTGCTCAAGAGTGAGTATGACGCGCAGGATTTCGTTTTGGACTTCAGCCCGGATCAAGGCCAGGAACAGATTGATCAATGGGTTGCCAAAAAGACACATAACATGATTGACAAGATGCCGGCTCACTTATCTTCCGATACGGTGATGGTCTTGATCAATGCGCTGGCTTTCAACTCGGCCTGGGCCCAGGCATATGAAGCAGGCGATATTTCCAGGGGTCCGTTTACGAATGTGGATGGCAGCACCAGCCAAGTGGAGTTTCTGAACAGCACGGAAAAAGAGCTCGTAGCGGCCGAAGGATTTAAGGGCTTTATTAAACCCTATGAAAGCCGCCGCTATGGTCTGGCTGTACTGGTTCCAGAAGAGGATCGCCCGCTTGATGAAGTACTGGCCGAGGCGGATGGGGCTAAACTGCTCAATGCTTTGCGCACGCCGCAATCTGCCACAGTTCATGCTTCTTTTCCTGAATATACGTTTGCCAGTGAAATGCTGCTCAATGAAGCCTTGGAAGCGATGGGAATGGAGCTGCCTTTTAGCGAGAAGGCGGATTTTTCTAAAATGGTTGAAGGAGGCAATGTCGCGATTAGTGAAGTGTTGCAAAAAGCCAAAATTGAAGTCAGCCGTTCGGGCACCAAGGCAGCTGCGGTGACGGAAGTAATTGTCAATGAAACGGCGGCAATGGAAAGTCCAGATGAAGTGAATATCGTCTGTGACTGGCCATTCTTGTATCTCTTGATGGATTTGGATACCGCAACACCAGTTTTTATGGGGACCATTCAAAGCATGGAGCCAAGTACGCAGGAAAATTAACGGGCAAGCGAACAAGAAAAGCTGAACTCGATCCTGACCAAGACAAGGAGGAAATTTATGGAGAATTTGAAGAAAACGATGGCCGCGCTGCTTTGTGCAGCGGTTGCCGGCGGGTGTGCATCCAGCTCGATAGATCCTTCAAGCCATTCGAACACGAACCCAGGTAAAGCGTCCAGCCAGGCTTCGTCTGTTGTCGATTCCAGCCAGGGGGCAAACGGATCCAATCAGCGCTACAGCAGATGAGCTCAACAAACTGTATTCATTTTCCTGGAATTTATTTGCCAGAAGCCGCACGGAAAATGAGAATGCTGTTTTTTCCCCTTTTTCGGCTTGGATGGCTTTGGGCATGGCGGCCAATGGAGCAGATGGTAAGACCCTGAAACAGATGGAAGAGGTTCTGGGCCTTTCGAAAGACCAGATCAATACCCTGGCAAAGGCAGCTTTAAACGCTGCCGCTGGGGACGATGCCCATACCTTGCGGCTGGCCAATTCCATTTGGATTCGCAAAGAGGCCGCAAATTCGATTCTGGAGTCGTACCAGAACCTTCTGACTGCTGACTACCAAGCCCAATCCTATGAAGTGGATTTTGATGAGGCAACCGAACAGCAGGTCAATGACTGGGTCAAGGCGCATACCGATGGCTTGATCCAGCAAATGCCCATTGATACCTCGCCGATGACGATGATGGTCTTGCTCAACGCTTTAAGCTTTGATTCCGCCTGGCAAGAAGAGTACAAGGACGATCAGATTGCTCCAGCCACTTTCCACAACCAGAACGGCAGCGAAAGCCGCGTCCAGATGATGAGCAGCGATGAAAACCAGTATCTACATTCTCAAGGACTACATGGCTGTATGAAGCCCTATCAGGAATACCACTATGGTCTGAGCATACTGGTACCGCAAGAGGATCGGCCGTTGGACGAAGTGCTTAAAGAAGTAGATGGCACCAAACTGTTCCAGGATCTTAAAAATCCCACCTTCACCACTGTCCATGCCCAATTTCCTGAATTTACGCTGGCGAGCGAGCAAAGTCTTAAAAAGCCGTTAGAGACAATGGGGATGACTTTACCGTTTCAAAGTGAGGCGGATTTTTCCAAAATCAGTACCGGGCAGAAGCTTTCAGTCAGTGAAATTGTTCAGAAAGCCAAAATCGAAGTCAGCCGTACCGGCACCAGAGCCGCAGCGGCGACCGACGTCGCCATTGCCGGCATGGCCTTGGCAGAAGAAGAATACACCATCACTTGTGATCGGCCGTTCTTGTATATCATCAGTGATCTGGAAACCGGAACACCTGTCTTTATTGGCACTGTAGAAGATCTCTCCGGTACCACCAGCCAATCGTAGGCCAGCCAATCCATTTCAAAAAAACAGCGGACCATCCAAAAGGGAAGGATCCGCTGTTTTACAATCAATTGTCAATGGTCGGTGGTTCGATCAAAACGTCCAGACTGACAGATTTGATGAACCAAAAAGAATCTGCGAATCCCTTTGAATCGGATGGCATTCATCTTCAAAAAGTGTCCTGAAGCAGCATCAAGTCAGGCGTTATGTTCTGTGTAATCAACGTCAATGATGTTTGGCAGTGACTTGTTTTCCTGATGCTGGGACGCTCTAGATTGAGAAGAGCCGGCTTTGTTCAGATCATCTGCAGAAAATGTTCGGGTATATACTTTTACGCTCGGTCTTTGGAACATGAAAAGTAAGGGAACCGCAAGAAATAAAACTGGGAACATAAAGCTCAGAACAGGAAGTAAAAAGATACATCCAATCAAAAGCAGCATTGCAATCATCCACATGGTCAGTCCTCCTTCATAGCGGCATCTGATTTGAATACTTTTTTTATCTTGCCGCTGTGTGACTATAAGTTAGCATGATTGGTTCGTACTATTACAGAAAGATTATGTGAGATTCTCCAAATGCATAAATCGATCAATTTTCCAAGGTGGAAACCTGAAAAGAATAATGAAAGCGGTTCATTAGTATACAGAAAGCACTGCTTTATAGTGCCTTTTCAATCATAGCGATTCGTTTGCGCAAAGATGGTGCCTTAGATTTATGGACAGCTGTCATCAAAATGTGAACAAACAATTTACGAACAGGATTGGGCCGCTGGAGGCTGGAAATCGGGCGAAGTTGCTTGAATCGTGCCTTCTATCGCTAAAATCATGCTAGAATCTGGACGATTTTTCCTGTCCGTTCACTCTGTGATGATTTTGCCAAGCGCGCATGCAATAAGCAAATCGACCGCCTGACTGCTAGGGACTTTTACACGATTCTGCCCTGAAATCGTATTCATCAGGCAAAATTCCAAGGATCTGCGTGTGAAATTGAAAGACGTAGAGTTTCACGCTTTTCATTCAATTTTCACATCTTTTTTAAAGCATCTTTTAAAGGAAAGGCGGTCAACCAGGAAATTGAAAAACGGAAAATTTATGGTGATTGCCAAGAAACGCAAGGTGCAAGCAAGAAAATTGATGCTTCAAGACAATAAAATTGGATGTCGCAAGGATTTGGGCGTTAAAGCAAGAAAAATGAAAAGCTCTGTTGGGAGGCTTCCTTTTCAGGCCCTGCAAAAATGCCAGACAAAAAGCTGGCCCGGGCCAGCTTTTTGTCTGAGTTGTTTTACCAGAGTTCAGTTTCCAGAACGTGAAGATTGTATACATACCGAATCTGTTCTTCGAGCCAGCCATGGGCGATCCAGCCCATAGAGCCCTGCTGGAGAACGACTTCATTGCGATAGCCTAAAGACCCAAGATAGATATCATATCCGCGGAAGTTTCCAACATACTCCATGGAAAGATATGGACGGCCATCGTATGGTTCTTGTTCATCCACGATGGTCCGATACACCATCAGCACTTCTGTTTGCGAATAGGTAAAATCGTCGCCATTGATTGTCATACTTAAAGGTTAACATGAAACGCTCTCTGTACAATTGGCTTAACTGAAAAAGGTGAAGAATCAGGTTTTGGGCAAAGCCTGGAATCCGGGAATGAAAGATTGGAAGTGAATAGGGAAATCGAAAACAGACTGTCCCATCCTGGAAATCTTTCGTAAGATAAAAGCAGGCAGCACGGAAGAGTCAAGACGAACCGTGAAAGCTGCCAGATCCTGGAGAAAAATATGCTGCAAACCCAATTTGAGCGCTACGAAAAGATCCACGACTTGATCGTGGAAGAATTTCAAACCATCTACAATCAAACGTTACGAACGTATGCTGTTGAACATACGAGCATGGTGGATGCGTATATTACCTTGATCGCTTCCAGCCGGGGCTTGGATGTCGAACTGGCAAAAGTCTGTGCGGTTTTACATGATTATTTTAAATTCACCCGCAACATGCCTCTTGAACATGCTTTGCGCGGAGCCAGAATTGCCCGGACGGTTTTAACCGACAGCAAGCTTTTCACCCCGGAGGAAATCAATCTGGTTGTCCATGCCATTGAAGAACATTCCAACAAAGACCAGCAGAGCGAATTGCTCGATGAAGCCCTCAAAGATGCTGACGTCCTGGCTTCCTGGTGTGAAAATCCAGCCAAGCCGCTTTCGCCAGCGCGCCAAATCCGCCTGGACCATTTAAAAGCCGAACTTCATTTTTAGGACATGGAGCGGGAATCCTCGGCCATTCAATGACCGAGATGAAAGCGACTGGTGCATAAAGATGTATTACTGGATGTTATATCTTTTTTATTTTATTTAAGCATATTTAATCATATTTATGA
>JADGIS010000050.1 GCA_015233825.1 Erysipelotrichaceae bacterium RD49 | reverse complement strand
GACTGTAAGGCGACAGGCTTTTGGCTATCATGACGATGGATATTTTTTCCTGAAGATCATCGATGCGTCATACAATACGACAGTCAAGAATCCCAAATCCCACCGGATTTTTCAGTGAGCCAAAAATTCTGCAGGATTTCAAGAAAGGAGGACCGCTTTTGTTGAGGAAAAAAGGTGCGACTTGGATCAAGCGGTTTCCCTGGCGACAAGCGAGGGCGAAATCTTGATGTGAACCGGTTTGTCGAGAGTTTCGGGAATCCGCTTCTTTTTCATTTCCATCTGCAGATTGAGCAGTTCCATGGCCTGGTCGGCCATTTCTTTCATCGGCTGGGCAATTGTCGTCAAGCCCACCGCGCACTCCTGGGCAGCCCGGGTATTGTCAAAGCCGATGACTTTGTAGGTATCAGGAAATTCTTTATATTTACGGAGAATCTGTTTCACAAACATCGAGGCATAGGTATCGTTGGCCAGAAATACGCCTTTGATGTGGTCTTTGGGGTAGTGCTCATCAATCTGTTCAAAGATTTCGGCTATTTTTTGCTGGATGCTTTCATAGGTATCTGAAAACTCTGCCTGGATCAAAACCGGCTGGCGGGACTTTTTGTGGCAGGCTTGGTTAAAGCCGGTAATGCGGCCGTAAGCTGGAGAGGATTGCGGGAAAAAAGTATTGACCTGGATCAGGTCGTCACAGCCATCTTCGATCAAATGCTCGGCTGCCATCCGGCCGCCTTCTTCGTTGTCAACACAGATGCTGCAGATGTCTTCAGCTTCCCGCTCAATAGCGACCGTTGGAATCTGGAAGGCTGCGAGTTCCTGGGAAGGAATGGTATGGGAAAGCACAATGAGCCCTTCGATTTTATAGGCTTGCAGTTCGCGGATGTAGGCGCGTTCTACTTCTTCTTTGGAATTGGCCCGGAATACTAAAAATTTATAGCCATACTGGTCGTAGCAGGAAAGCAGCAGCTCCAGCATTTCGGCATAGTAATTTAAGTAGAGGTTGGGGATGATGATGCCGATAAATTCACTCTTGCCATTCGCAAGCACTTTGGCCAGCTTGTTTTCCTGGTAGCCAAGAACATCCAGGGCATCCTGGATTTTTTTCTGGTTTTCCAATGTCAAAGAGTCCCGGTCATTAAAGAAGCGGGAGACAGTGGTTTTGGAAAAACCGGTATATTTTGCGATGTCTGCGAATGTGACTTTCTTTTCTTTTGCCATAACTTCACCTCTTATGACTATCCTGACCGGAAAGCTGGGACTTTTGCATCTATAAAGGTAAAGGCTTTCTCTCCAAAAGGCAACTGCAAAATAACCGATTCTATAACCGGTTACTTTCTTTGGGGGGAAGTTTTGGAAATTTGCGGGAAAGGTGTTGACGAAAGCGATTTCAGCGGATATGATGCAGTCAAGTAACCGGTTAAGATACCGGTAACTACACCGGTAATCCTGAGAGAATCCGGTTTGAAACGAGTGAAAAAAGAAGGAGAACGCGTCATGAAAAAACGCATCAGAGGATGGGCGTCAGCCCTGCTTTGTGCAAGCCTGCTGAGTAGTGGCTGCCATGCGAGTGCCAAGCAGCCAGGATCCATCGAAGGGTATGATCCAGGAGAAGAGTATCTGAGCTTATGGGTGCATGTCATTGAAGATACCGAAGAAGGAAAAGCGTATCGGGAATCGGTGAATGCTTTCAATGACCAGTACGATGGCCAGTACTTTGCGGATATTGAGTTTATTCCCCGCAACGACTCCGGCGGGGGCTATTCGGATAAGATCAACGCTTCCGTCATGTCCGGCGATCTGCCCGATGTCATCACTGTCGATGGCCCAAATGTCGCAGCCTATGCAGCCAACGGCATCATTCAGCCGTTAGCAGAATTAACACCCGAAGAAAGAGAAGCCTATCTGCCTTCCATCCTGGACCAGGGCACCTATGATGGAAAACTTTACGCTTTGGGAGCGATGGAATCTTCTGTCGGGCTCTATTGCAACAAAGACATTCTGGCCCAAGCCGGTGTCGAAATTCCTGATGGGGATCATCCCTGGAGCTGGAGTGAATTTTTAGAGGTGCTGGCCAAGGTGAAGCCGGTTACTGATGAACTGGGCGGCTATCCCATTGATATGTCCTTTCCAGCCGGGGAGGTAACCATTTACTTCTACGCACCATTTTTCTGGTCCAACCAAGGCGACTTTGTCAGTCCTGACGGCCTGGAAGTGGAAGGGTATCTCGACAGTGAAGAAAACATCGAGACCTTAGAGTTTTTCAAGACACTGGTCGACAAAGGCTATATGTCACGGGTAGCCGTGCCGGATCTCTTTGAAAGCGGGCGTGCGGCGTTCAAGTTTGATGGTGCCTGGGAGATCAACAATATTTACCAGAACTATCCGGATATCAATCTTGGGGTTGCCCCGTATGTGGTCAGCGACAACTGGGATGGCGGCCGGTATACCCCGACCGGTTCGTGGGCGTATGCAGCCAGCTCCAATTCTAAAAATATCGAAGGCGCAACGAAGTTAGTGGAATATATGTCCGGTACGGAAAGCGGAAAGCGGCTTAACGAATACACCAATTCATTGCCTTCCACCTATGAAGCCTTTGAATCAACGGCTATTTTCTCTGAAGACGAAAACTACGCCAGGTTGTATGAACAGCTTTCCAAGTATGGACACCCGCGTTCGATTACCCCGGCCTATCCACAGGTGAGCGCCAGTGTCCAGCAGGTTTTAGAAAATGTAGTGATTTCGGGCCATGATGCCAAAGAGGAACTTGGCCAGGCAATCAACCGCATCAACAAGAAGCTGCGGCGCTATGAAAGGAGCTAGCCACAATGAAAAAGAAAACACAAACCTTGATGGGAATGGCCTTTTTTGGCCCGGCGCTGGTCTTATTGAGCGTCTTCCTGTTTCTGCCGATGATCTTGACTTTGATCTTCAGCTTTACTGATTTCTTTGCTTTGAACCCATCCCTGACACACTTTACCGGGCTGGACAACTACTTCGAGGTGTTTGCCGATCCGGATTTCCGGCTGGCCTTTTTGAACACCGTTAAATTCGTGCTTCTGATTGTTCCGCTGCAGTGCGGCGGGGCATTAGGACTGGCCATGCTGATCAATAAAGTGGCTTATTGCAAAAAGTACTTCAAAGTGGCCTTCTTTATTCCGGTGGTCATGTCGCTGGCCGTTGTTTCCAACTTGTGGATCCAGATCTACTCACCAGAAGGTATCTTGAATGCGATCCTGGGCTTTTTCCACATTCCGGCCCAGCCCTTCATTCATTCGGCCAGCCAGGCACTGCCTTCCATTGCCTTGATGTCCGTGTGGCAGGGAATGGGCTACCAGATGATTATTTTCCTGGGTGCCTTACAGGGAATCAATCCGGCTTTGTATGAAGCAGCAGAACTGGACCATGTTACCCCATGGCAGAAATTTCGCGATATTACGCTTCCCGAAATCAAGCCGATCTGCATCTTCGTCTTGATTACGGTAACGATCGGTGCCTTCCGCATGCTCGTTCAGCCAATGATCATGACCGGCGGCGGACCATCCATGTCAACCTATACCGTTGTTTACGATATTTACCAAACTGGTACCGTAAACTGGGAAATCGGACTGGCCAGCACCATGGCGATCATCTTCGCCTTCTTTGTCATGATCCTGACGGCGATTCAAAATAAAGTGAGCGCCGACCAGGATGAAGAATCATCCAAAAATAAAAAAGCGTTCTGGAAACGTTTTGCCAGAACAGCTGCTGCAGACCAGGAGGCCGACTATGTTGAACAAACAACAGAAGCGTAAACAAATCGTACTGACCGCTTTGATGATTGCAGTTTCCCTGCTCTTTCTCTTTCCGGTCATCTGGCTGATTGCCAATTCGTTTAAAAGCGACGCGCAGATTACGGCGGATATGAATTCGTTATCTGCTTTCCTGCCGCCCGCGCTGAGTGAAAATTTCTTTAAAAACTATACTGATGTTTTATTTGGAACGAAGTTTGCCCGCTATGTCGGGAATACCTTGCTGTATGCCTTCATTGTGATTGTGCTGGGCATTATCGTAAATGGACTGGCCGGATATGCCTTGGCAAAAATCAAATTCCCCGGCCGGGAAAAATGGATGATGATCATCATGCTGTTGATGATTGTCCCGATGGAAACGATTATCACGATTCACTTCTTGTTCATCGCCAAAGTGGGACTGCTCAATACGGTCGTCGGCTATGTGCTGCCAGGGATTGTCAATCCTTTTAATATCTACTTGTTCCGGCAGACGTTTATCTCGCTGCCAGATGATGTCTGGGAAGCTGCCCAGTTAGACCATTGCTCCCCGATGCGCTACTTCTTTACGATGGTGCTGCCGATGGCTAAAAGCGTTGTGGCAACCGTGGCTGTCTTTACATTCCTCGGCGTTTGGAACGATTATCTCTGGCCATCCCTTGTCTTTACATCAGGTGACCTGCTGACTGCACAGATCGGCTTAAATGCGATTACCGCAAACGACAATACAACAACCGGGATGACGCTTGCCGTGATTACCATGGTAACCATTCCAGTGATCTTGATTTACTCGTTCTTCTCCAAACAGATTGTAGAAGGCGTAATGACTACTGGCGGAAAGGAAGGATAAGATTATGGCTTTCATCGAACTCAAAAACATCTGCAAACAATATAAAGGCAACCCCAAAAATTCCGTTACGGATTTCTCTTTAGATATTGATGAAGGTGAATTCATCGCCTTTGTCGGCCCCTCAGGCTGCGGCAAATCGACGACGCTGAGAATGATTGCCGGCTTTGAAGACATCACCAGCGGTGAGCTGTATATCGATGGCCGCAAAGTCAATGAAGTGAAGCCAGCTGATCGTTCGATTGCGATGGTCTTCCAGAACTACGCCCTGTATCCCCATATGAGCGTCGAGAAGAACATCTCCTATGGCTTGAAGAATATGAAAGTGCCAGCTGACCAGATCAAGGAAAAGACCGATTGGGCCATCCGAATTCTGGGCTTGGAAGAATACCGCAAAAGAAAGCCGAAAAACCTCTCCGGCGGGCAAAGACAGCGGGTGGCTTTAGGAAGGGCAATTGTCAAAGATTCGAAAGTGTTCTTGATGGATGAACCGCTCTCCAACCTGGACGCCAAGCTGCGTGTTTCAATGCGTAACGAAATCAGCCAGCTGCATAAAAAATTGAAAAATACCACGATCTACGTCACGCATGATCAGGTCGAAGCCATGACCATGGCAGACCGGATCGTCTTGATGAAAGATGGTATCGTTCAGCAGGTTGGAAAACCAATGGAACTGTATGAACATCCGGATAATATCTTCGTTGCCGGCTTTATCGGCAGCCCGCAGATGAACTTCTTCCATTGTAAAGTGCAGGATGGACAATTAGTTTTCCCCGATGGGGCCAAGTATCAGCTGACCAATGAGCAGAACCACAAACTTGCCGGCCGCAGTGAAGTCGTAATGGGGATTCGCGGCGAAGATATCAAGTTCTCGGATCTTTACATCCAGCAGCATCCCGAAAATATCATGGATGCCTTGATTACCAACATTGAAGTCATGGGCAACGAAAACAATCTGTACTTTGAAATCGGCGGCCAGCAGACCGTAGCGCGGGTGGATAAATACGAAGTCTGCCAGGAAGGCGATACCCGCCAGTTCGTCTTCAACCCCGATAAAATGCATTTTTTCGATTCGAAGACAGAACGAACAATTCGCTAATCAGTCAAAAAGACTTTACAAACAAGCAATTTAAATCTGGCCTTTCGACCAGAAACAGGCCAGCCGGCAAGTGAGCTGGCCTGTTCTTTTGAGATACAAGACCCAGAGCCGCTTGGCGGCAAAAGAATCTGCATAAAGAATTGGATGGAGCTTTTTCTAAGACGGAATCCAAAAAGATGACAAGAAATAGACAACAGGAGAAAAAGAACATGAATGGATTACAGCAGGCAAGAGACTATGAAAAGCAAAACAGAGTGCCAAGAGAAAAGCAGCCGGCTTTTCATCTTTGTCCACCTGTAGGGTGGATGAATGATCCCAATGGACTTTCTTTTTTCAATGGACAAGTCCATCTCTTCTACCAATACCACCCCTATTCGATGCACTGGGGACCGATGCACTGGGGGCATCAGGTTTCTGAAGACTTGATGGCCTGGAAACTCAAGCCATGTGCCCTGGCACCTGAAGATTCATTTGATGCCAAAGGATGCTTTTCCGGCACGGCTTTAGAAGACAACGGAAAGCATGTTCTGGTCTATACGGGTGTCAGCCAAAAAGATGGAAAAGAAGTCCAAAACCAATGCTTAGCTGTTGGAAATGGAACAGAGTATAGAAAAGCTGGCTTGATTATTGATGGAAGCATGCTCCCGACAGGTTTTTCTTGCCAGGATTTCCGGGACCCGAAACTCTGGAAGCGAGATGGCCGCTACTGTTTGATTGCCGGTAATAAGGATGAAAATGGCCAAGGCCAGATTGTTTTATTTACAAGTTCAGATTTACAAAACTGGCAGTTTGAAAGCGTATTCTTGCAAGCCAAAGAAAACCAGGGTCAGATGTGGGAATGTCCGGATTTCTTTTCGATCGGCAAGCAGGATGTCTTGATTCTTTCGCCCCAGGATATGGAAGACAATGGCCAGGGAATCCATAATGGCCATAATGCGGTAGCGATTCTTGGCCATTTCAATGGCAAAACCTTTGAAGCCCAAAGTGAAATGCAGCCACTGGATTATGGCCTTGATTTTTACGCACCGCAGACCTTCACCCATCCTGATGGCCGCCAGATCTTGATCGGATGGATGTCTTCCTGGCAGGCTCCGGTTTCAGCGGATGACCAGAAGTGGTCTTCGCAGATGACGCTTCCCCGCGAGCTTTCGATTGAAGACGGAAAACTGGTCCAAAATCCAGTTCGGGAACTGTCTTCCTATTGGAAAAATACCCTTCAGTTTACGGATTTAGAAATCAAGGACAGACAAGAAATTCCTGGGGTTTCAGGACGGTACACAGATTTCACGCTGGCCTTTAAAGAACCAATTTCCAGCCGGTTTGCGCTTGAGCTGGCTGGCCAAGGCGATACTTATACTGCTTTTGAAATTGACCCAAAGCATGGCCGCATTGAACTGGACCGCACTCATTCGGGCTTGCATTTGGATTATGTCAGCCTGCGCCGCAATCCACTTCCAAAGCAGGGAATTTCGAAACTGCGTATCGTCCAGGATTTGTATTCCATCGAAATCTTTGTTAATGATGGGCAAATGGTCTTCAGTACCATCATTCCAACCGACGAATCGTCTGATCAGATCCGCTTTTTGGCGCAAGAAAAGCAAAAGATCGATCTGGAATTCCATGAAATCGATGTCCAGGCCCTTCGCAAAAACAGTCTGGAGGCATGAACTTTTCACCGATTTGTTCGATCAGCCGCCGTGTTTGGATTTTAACATCTCTATACAATAACCTATCAATATCGTCGAAAAAAACGCTGTCCCAAAATGGAGATGAGACAGCGTTTTTGTTTGGTATACAGATTTAAAAGAATCAATCAAGTCCAATTATTGGCCTGAATTCAGGGTTGAATTAATAGCGGCGTCTGAACCCGTAGCGGTACTGGCTGCTTCCAAATCCAAGAATCATGATGAAAATTGGATTGAGAAAGATCAGCCCCAGCGCAAATCCAAAGCTGTGTCCAAAAGCCACGGCCAAGTTAAACCACATATCGGCTAACAGTAAAGCCGAAGCGATCGAGAAAATCCAGGCGGCAATCTTGAGCAAGAAGAATAACCAGAAACCGCCCATCCACGAAAACAGACCGCCTAAAGCCGTGCACAAAAGCCAGATCCAGAAATAGGATTCGCGCCCTGAAATCTGGAAGCAGATATACAGGTTATAGAAGGGGATAATCGCCTTCCAGCCTTCCTGGCCGGCTTTGGTAAATGTCTGAAACAGGCCGAGGACTAAAAGCAGATACCAGACAAACCCGGCTACGCCATAAAAATTGTTCCAGGGCAGGGAAGTGTAAATATTTGCAGATTGAATCATATTCATCATCCTTTCAAACTTGAGATGGGTACTTTTATTTTTATGCCAGTCAAGCGATTTGGGATTGAATCTGCTCTAAATTTTGAGATCTCTTATCCATCATTCTGTATAATCGCCATCGACAACGATATCAATTGTGTAATCAGGCAGCTCGTTTTGCAGGCGGGAGCGGATTTGCTGACGCAGCGCATTGCCGTCGGCATCATAGTCAAAGATCAGATCGAAGGCGATGGTATGAAGATCGAGGTCAACATAAAACCCATGCATCTGGACGATCTGTGGATACTTGGCAAGGGTCTGCTCGACCAGCTTGCGGATGCTGGCCGAGAGAGGATCGGAGTCATTGGAAGCATAAATGCCGATGGTCATGACCAGATGGTACTTTTGGTAAAGCATTTTGGTTATACGGCGGGTCAAAGACTGGATCTGTCTGGCGTTGAGGGTATCCGAGATTTGAATATGGGCTGAGCCGATGGAAAGCGAATCTCCATACGTATTGAGAACCAGATCGTAAACTCCTTGGACTTCCTGGCTTGATTCAAGGATGGATTGCTTGATCTGCTCGCCCAGCGCCGTATTGGTTCGTAATCCGACCAGTTCGTTTAATGGGGAAAGCAGCAGTTCTACGGCTGATTTGATAATCACAAACGAGATCACCAAGCCAAGCCACCCGCCCAGTTCAATGTGCGCAAAGCGGCTGAGCAAAGCACTGATCAAAGTGGCCAGGGACAGGATTGAATCGCTCAGCGAATCCAGGCCGGAGGCTTCCACGGAAGTGGCTTTCAGTTTTTGGCCTCTTGCTTTCAGCCACAACCCCAAAAAGAACTTTAAAACCAAGCCGCCAGCAAGCAGCCATAAAGAAAGGTTGGTAAAGCTGACAGCCTGTGGATGAAGCAAAGACTGGATGGAACTGATCAGCGTGTCAATTCCAACGTAGAGCACTAAGGCAGCCACAATGGCACTGGTCATATACTCGATCCGCCCATAGCCAAAGGGATGGCCATGATCCGGCTTTTTTTGCGAAAGCCTGGTTCCGATAATGGTGACAAAAGAGCCTAGAGCATCGCCAAGGTTATTGGCGGCATCACTGAGCACAGCTTGGGAGCGGCTGGAAAAGCCGATCACAAACTTGATGCCTGAAAGCAGGCCGTTGGCAGCGATAGCAGCAAGGCTTGCCAGGATGATCTGCTTGGAGCGCTTTGCTTGGAAGCTGGAAGGTCTTTGAACAGGTGCGGATGCCTGGGTTGCCTTTTCAGGTTGATTTTGTAGTTGATTTTGTAAAGGTTCATTCATGCCCATAGAATAAAACGGCTGTTTGGAAACCGACCGATTATGCTCGAAAAAGAGAGGGAAGGGCGGTAAAAAAAACAGTCGTTTTAAGCGTAAATGTTTAACTTCTAAACAGCGCAGCTTTTAAAAACCGAGCAGACAGGCGATTTGATTCAGTCTGCACAAAGGGATTTTTACTGGAGCTAGTTAAAGGAATCGTTGAGCGGAAAGCCAAGATTTCGAATGACGGAAACAGTGGCTGGCAGAATTTCCGGCGCTGAATCTTCGATCTGGACCAGCAGGCTGTCACTTTGGTCAAGAAACAGCAGGAAATTGAGATTGCTGCGGTTGTTGCGGATGATGCGAACATCCGTATTCTCATCGCTCCACTCACTCATTACGCGCATTTCGCCATCGTTTTCCAGTTTTGTACTCATGGTTTCCAGGTCAGCCTGCGGATTGTTTGTGATCCAGATTTGGACAGCCGCAGTTTCAGGAGGATTGTTTTCTTCAGCTTGTGTGGCAGTAAACGAAACAGCCGGTGAGCCATCCATGCCGTCAGAATCGTCATTGATCTGGATTGTATCTGTCTGGCAGCCTTCTTTCTGGTATAACTCCGAAAGTCTCTGGGCCAGATCTTTGGCTTTTTCAAAAGAGGTGGCGTAAGCAGCTTCGGATTGAGACGAGCTGCTTTTACTTGAAGCGGATGAACTTTCTTTGGCTGGCAAAGAACGCGGAGCTTGTGAAGAAACAGCGTCAGCCAAAGAGCTGGATTGGGACGAGCTTGATGCCTGGGAAGCGGGCTTAGCTGGTGTTTGGGTGCATCCGGTCAGAAGGATGGCTGAAGCAGTCAAAAAGAAAGTAAAAAACGGTTTTTGCATGGTTGGACCTGGTTCTAAAAATCTAAACAAATCTATTTAAATCTGCTCAAATCTTTAGATTTCTCCTTTCTATCTGTTTCACAACAGTTCAGGATACATCTTTCTTTTTTCCGGAAAGAAAACCCCGGCGGGCCCAGTAGAACAAACCTTCACTACCAGCCCTTCGCATTGCTGCGAAAAAGCAGGTAGATCCAGAGAGTCTTCCAACCGCCGTTTTAGAATGGATTTTCGCTTTTTGATGCAGCGATCTCCTTTTCCTCTAAGAAAACCGTTCCTCCTTTCATGAATCGGCGAAACCACCTCCCGAGGGTCATGCAGGCTTTTGCTTACATATGATGAGCCGATTGATTGTTGATTCTCAGTTTTCCTTAGCTTTTTTGGCTTTCTTTGGTTTCTTAGATGTATCTTGTTTTTGTTGTTCTTCTTCAATTCTTCGAAGGATGATTTTCTTTACATCCTTCGCTGAGATATAGACTGTAATTTCTGGATCTTTCTTTCGGTCTAAGATGTTCTTTGCGGCATTCAAATCTGCATCGGCTTGATGGCCGCAATTGGGGCAGGTAAATGATTCACTCTGTCGGATGCCTAAATGATGACACTTTGGACAAAGCTGGCTTGTATAGGCCGGATTCACATAGGTGACCTTGCAGTTATGCTGCTCAGCTTTATAGATGAGTCTTTCATCCAGGTATCCCTTCATCCAGGACGACAACCTTCGGTTGACGCCAGGGTTCTTGCTGCTGTTCCATTTTGACCAGGTAAGATCTTCAACGATGATCTCTCTTGGATTTTCAGTTTCAAAAAATTCATCAAGAGCATGATTCATGTTGCTTTTAATGGGTTCCAGCTTTCGATTGGCTTGCTTAGTGTAGTGCTTATCTCCGATGTTATTGGCCAGTATAATATCAGCCAATTGATCATTACCACTCTCGAGAAGTTTCAGCCAAACTGACCGTTGTCTGTTTCGGTTGGCATTTCTTTCCACTTCCCAATCTGACTTTTCCTTGGCAAAGCTATTTACATCCATCCCATAAACATTTCCAGTACTGGTTGCGACTGTCTTTTTCATCCCTTTATCAAGACCAATCGCTTTTCTTCTTCCTGGTTTTCTTTTTTTCTTTTTGGCCATGATCAGGCTGTTGATGACTACCGATGAATTATCGAAATCTACAACGACCCGCAGGCTGCCTTTCAGGTGGTTCTTGTCTTTTACCGGAATAGAAATTCTTTTTCTGAAATCCATTGTGCTGATCTCAATGAACGTTCCTTCCTCTGTATCCCGATAAGAATACTGCTGGGCATCGATCAGAAACGACCGCTTTCTTCTATTTACAGGAATTGCCCCTTTACATTTGCGGATCGTCCTGCGAAGGAAGTTATCCAGTTGGCGGCGATCGAATTTGCATTCACTAAGGCTCTCAGGCAGTTCTGGCTCTTTATAAGTCAGAACCTGTGAAATCTGCCACTGGCTGAACAGGCACCAAAAACAATACTGCTTTTGGTCATCATTGAGATGTTCGTTCTCTGAAACTCTCTTTCTGGCCTTGTTTAAAAGATTTGACCACATAGAGCGAATTGTTGCTCCCGCATCATCTAAAGCTGATTTCCAGAATCTGGCTGGAACCTTTGCCATCTGTTTTTGAAAGGACTTATCTTTAACAAGGACATCACGGCAATTTTTTCTGGTACTGGTTTGAGAGACTGTAATTGCACTGCTGTTGATCCCTGAATAGCGGGAAGTGAAATAGTTATAGGTATTTCCATACTGAATACAGTTGTTATCTAACGCCATCATAGTTGGCTGATCCAGTTTCTTGGAGTATTGCTTAATGTTCTTTTTGATTCGGTTCATCTGCACTTTTTCCTCTTAGCAAAAGTGTCTGATCAATCTCAACGTCCATCTCATATTTTCTCAACTCGTATAAACGGCCGAAAATATAAGAAGCACCAAAGCTATACCCTATACAAACTCTTCAAGGCAGCTCTTCATTCTTCATGACCCTGCTTCAATTTTTTTGTCGTTGAAACCCGCAATAGCTGAAAATAAAAGTACAGTCACTTCTCCGCTATAAATTTGAGTCTGGAAAAGGATAAAGATAAATCAAACTCTTTATGTAGATTCATTATCTGCTAAGTGACAAAAAGTGTCAATATAATCACGCAATATTTACGTTATTTATCCTTATAAAAGTTCTGATTATTTGCTTATAAAGTAAAGGTGAAAGCTAAAATAACCATAACCGGAATTTTATCTTCACTTTTAGTCCGATTTCTATCTCGAAAGTCAAGAACAAAGTCATGTTTTCAATAGGCAATCCAAGAGCTAGAAGCATAATTTGCGTAACAGTAATTCGTTAGAAGATATTATTAGAAAGCATCAGATTTTACTAAATAATTAGAAACTTAACATTCCTCCTTGGATTCTTTTTCCAATTGTGGCTTCTTTTCGTCTTTTCCTCTTGAGTTGTGCTCATAGGGTTTGGTCAGGAAGCCTTTGGCTTCAAGCTTATTTTGCAAACTGGATCTTGCCAGCATGAAAAAAACTCCACAAAGAGTGGAGTTTCCTTTGAATCCAGCTAGTTTTTCTTAGTCAGCTCATTCATCGCATCATCAACAGTCTGTTTGTCGATTTCCTTTTCTTCCGGCGCTTGCGGCTGTTCCGGAACAGGCGGAATTTCGGATTCGCTGACAATTTCAGTATCAATCACGGCTGTATTGGGATCGGTAATCGTTCCAAATTTCATCAGATTATTGATTTCTTCATTGGTCAGTGTTTCGTGTTCAAACAGGTTGTGTGCGATCAAATCGAGCAGATCGCGGTTTTCGGTCAGGATGCGTTTGCATTCATTGTGGCAGGAGTCAACAATGGAGCGGACTTCGCGGTCGATTTCAGAAGCAACGCCAGCTGAGTAATCGGATCCTTTGGTGTAGTCGCGGCCTAAGAAAACATTGCCTTCCGGATCCGCATACTGGATAGGTCCTAAAGACGACATGCCGTAGACACGGACCATGTTTTTGGCGATGGAAGTCAGCTTTTCGATATCGTTGACTGCCCCGGCCGAAATTTCGCCAAAGACGATTTCTTCGGCTGTACGCCCGCCAAGCAGCCCTGTGATCTGGGCAACCATTTCGGATTTGCGGTGGAAGTATTTTTCTTCTCTTGGCGTCATCAAGTTGTAGCCGCCGGCATCCCCGCGCGGAATAATGGTAACTTTTTGAACGATATCGGCATCTTCAAGCTTTAAGCCGATGACGGCATGGCCGGCTTCATGGTAAGAAACGAGCCATTTGTCTTTTTCTGTGTATTTCTTGGATTTCTTGGCTGGACCCATCATCACGCGGTCGATGGCTTCATCCAGATCTTCCTGCGTAATCTTGGGTTCATGGTTGCGGACAGCCAGGATGGCCCCTTCGTTTAAAACGTTGGCTAAGTCAGCCCCTGAAAATCCAGGGGTGCGCTGTGCAAGGTTTTTAAGCGAGATCGTGGAAGCCAGCGGCTTGTTTGCGGCGTGCACTTTTAAGATTTCTTCACGCCCGCGCACGTCCGGCAGGTTGACGGTGACGTTGCGGTCAAAACGTCCGGAACGACGTAAGGCAGGGTCGAGAACGTCCGGCCGGTTGGTAGCGGCAATGACCACAATACCGGCATTGTCCGTCATACCATCCATTTCAACCAGCAGCTGGTTGAGGGTTTGTTCGCGTTCATCGTTTCCGCCACCCATGCCCGCCCCGCGCTGACGACCAACAGCATCGATTTCGTCGATAAATAAAATACACGGTGCATTTTTCTGCGCATTTTTAAACATATCGCGCACACGGCTGGCACCGGTACCGACGAACATTTCCACGAAGTCCGAACCGGAAATCGAGAAGAATGGCACGTTGGCTTCACCCGCTACAGCTTTAGCCAGCAGGGTTTTACCGGTTCCCGGAGGGCCGACCATCAGGATGCCCTTTGGAATATGGGCGCCCATCTGGGTGAATTTCTGCGGATTTTTGAGGTAGTCGATAATTTCTTTGACTTCCTCTTTTTCTTCCTCGCAGCCAGCAACATCTTTAAAACGGGTTTTGACATTGCTTTCGATACGGGCGCGGGATTTGGAGAATTCAAAAGCTTTGTTTGCACCAGTGCCGCCGCTCATTTTCGAAAGCATGAAATAGAACAACAGTCCAATCAGCAGCAAGGGAAGCAGCTGGGCAAGAATATTCATCCATAAGTTACCGCTGGATGGATCGGTGATCGTAATGCTTCCACCGCCTTTTTCAAGGGTATCGGTGAGCCATTCCATGTTCTGGTCAGTATTGGGGACGATGACGCTGTAGGTCTGCGTTTTGCCATTGAGCGTATAGTCACCTTCGGCCTTAATAATGGTTCCAGAGATATTGAGCGACGAATTGTCAAATTGAGCCGTTTTCGAAATATTCTGGAACTGCGTATAGTTCATTCGATTGACGGAACCCTGAGTTGAAAACAAGATCAGGGACATCAGAATGACGATGATGAACAGGGTTGGCAAATAGTTCAGCCATTTTTTCATGTATCAATTTCCCTTTCCAGAAAAAATTGTCTGACTAGGCGTAGACTTCCGGTTTCAGGACGCCGATATAAGGCAGATTGCGGTACTTCTGGTTGTAGTCCAGACCATAGCCAACGACAAATTCGTTGGGCACGGTAAAGCCGATATAATCTGCCTGGATATCAACAGTCCGGCGTTCCGGTTTATCCAGCAGAGCAACAATTTTTACATCTTCTGCGCCTTTGTTATAGAAAAGCTTCTTGACCTCGCGCAGGGTGCGTCCTGTGTCGACGATATCTTCGACGATCAGAACATTTTTGCCTTTTGATGACAAATCCATATCCTTATCAATCTTGACGTCACCAACAGACTCTGTTCCTTGATAGCTTGATACAGAAATGAAGTCAATTTCGATTGGATGCCTGAAATATTTAATCAGCTCCGCCATAAAAGGAACGGAACCTTTCAATAAGCCGACAACGATCGGCTGGATGTGTCGATCCTCATAATCTTTTTCGATAGCCGCTGCGAGTTCCTTGCAGCGCTGCTCGATCTGGTCTTCGCTGAGCAGAACGCGATCAATATCATCACTGATAATTTTTGACATAGGGTTATCCTCTCGTTATTCCTTTTGGTTATGTGTGCAATTTTAACATATGGGCCGTTGCGTTTTCCATAAAGTGGGATCGATCGCATCCCGCCAAAGCGGCAAAAAGAATGCCCTTTCTGCCTTCGATCACGGGATAGAACGGCCGGAAAATCTGCGCTATTTTACGGTCAATCCACAAGCGGTTGATCTTTTTTGTTCCAAATCGCATCTCAATTGAATCATGAAGTTGATAGGAACGGATGATCAAAGGAAAGTCATCGGCTTGGGTTGCAAACGATTCAATCTTTTTTCCCTCTTGACAAAGCGCAAAACAGCCCCACTCAAAGCTTTGAGCCATCAGGGCATCGAGCTGGTCTTTAGAATCGACATAAAATGAAATCCAGCCGGCTGGCCGGACAACCAGTTTGTTCGCGACAACCTGCACATTCAAATTCCTGGATCCGCTGACCATTTCCAAAGGAAGCAAGGATAAGGGAAATGAAGGATGCGCTTCATTTTGGATCGGTTCGATGCTTTGTGTATACTGAATATTTTTGGATTTTCCTTTCTGCTTCATATATGAAGCATCAAAAGGTCTGGGGAAAGTCGAAGGCCCGACAAAATTGTCTAGACATTTAAAAGAATATCGCGTTGAAGAAGCGGCACAAGCAGAGGGTTCAAAACCTGGACCGGACGCTCTTTTTTGAAAAGCAGGAGCCAACAGAACCGAAGACGAAAACAACGGGCTGTCTTTCGCTTTTAAACTGAGGGTCTGCATGGATTTGCTTTGCAGTTTAGCCAGCAGGTCTTCAAGATGGGGTTTGGAAAAATGAACGTTTGTCCAGGGATAAAGCAAAAGATCCAAGGCTAAAAATCCAGCTCCGCTTTTGAGAATGGCTTCAAAGTCATTGGCCTTGGCCAGTTGGAAGGCTTGATCTTGCAAAGATTGAAGGACTTGATTGTCATTGGCCATGGCCTGCAGCCAAGACTGGCGGGTTGGCTCGTCTGCTGGTTCAATCCTGGAATGCCGCAGCTGATTGCGAAGGTAAGCATCGGAAACATTACTCTCATCCACACCATACAAAATGCCTTCTGCCTGGCAGTGGCGTTGAAGGTCGGCTTTTGAAAACGCTAAAAACGGGCGGACGAGAACCAGCTTTCCCAGCTGGCTGATGGTCTGCAGGCCATAGCGTTCGGGGATCAGCTGCCGCTTTTTTTGCATCATCCAGGTTTCAATCGCATCATCCTGCTGATGACCGACAAAAACGAATTTTGTTTGGTAAAGAGCTCCAAGACGAGCAAAAAAAGCATACCGGATATTGCGCGCCCAGCCTTGAAAGTTGCCAAACTGTGCTTGGTAGTGCGGATTGAGCACCCACAGTGGTCTTTGGTACCTGGCAGCCCAATCGCGGACGATCTGTTCATCCCGGCCGCTGGTCTGGCGCTTGTGATAGTTGACATGGGCGATGACGTAGTTGAGATGGTGATGCTCCAGCCAGGAAAGCAAAGCCATAGAGTCGGGTCCGCCGCTGATGGCGGCGATGACCGGATCTTCTGGGTGGAGATTTAAATCGGGTACAGGTAAACTGTAAATTTCCTTCTGCATACTCGTGTATTGTAACAGTCAGGATTGCGGGATTCGCAAAAAAACGGCCTTTTGGAAAAAGACCGTCTAAATTCAGATTCAGATGGATGGTTTTCAAGGAAAAAACGGGTCTCTGAAAAAATTGGTGGGATTGGGTTGGTGGCTGAATTTGGTATGTCAAAAAAGAAATATGGAAAACAAAAAAGATCTCCCGTAGGATGGAAGAGTCTTACCAGAGACGAACAATCCATACA
>JADGIS010000004.1 GCA_015233825.1 Erysipelotrichaceae bacterium RD49 | reverse complement strand
TAGATAATCGTATGTATCAAGACGTTTGTATTCAGCGAATGGGTGATAAGAATGAAAGAGCTGGCGCATTAGAACTTGCTTCTCGATGCTCTACTCAATCAATTCTTATTATGGATCGTGGCTTTCACAGCTTCAAATTGGAATATGAGCTAAACAAAATGGGTCATTACTATCTAATTCGTCTTAAAGAAAAGGACTTCTATTCACTTTTTGGCATTCCAAAAGAGGAATCTGGAGTATTCGCCTTTCCTCTTTGATGTCATTTTTACCTATAACTATGACAAGCAGGCGACCTATGATCTGTATGACTCGATCATGACGCTGACCAGAAGCAACCAGAGCTTCTGGAATCCAAAACTGCTCGCAGCAGCAGCTTAGACAGTCGTAAAAAACAGCATCTGGATCTGATGGAGAACCTCTTTTGAAGTTGTTCTTGAAGATACTTCTGATGCCAAATTATTTTAAAATATCGCCTCTCGATCCATTTGCGGCTATAACCAGAAACGGAGCGAGAGGCTTTTGATCCGTGGTTTAGACTTTCTTCAAGGATTGGCTGGATGAAAACTGCGATCGGGAAACCAGTTTGAGTTTATGACTCAGTGATTTTTCGATTTCTCTGCAAAGCAAATCCACGGCCGGTTCATAGCGGTCTTCATGATCCAGTCTCCAGCAGGCCAGCTTGATGCTGCCGGATAAATAGGGTTCGATTTCGTCGATTGAGATGATCGATCCATCCTGGCTTGGCTGAATTCCTTCTTCAATGAGGACCTGGCTGGTGGCAATGCCGATTTGGTTGTTTTCACAGATGAAGCTGTCAGAGTCAGAATGAAAACCAAGCCAGTTTCGAAAGTTTTCTTTCATCTGCTGGATATCCCGTCCGGCTTTGAAAATCTGCTTTTCACCCTGGCTTGGAATATATTTTTCAATTTCGTGGCAGAATCCGGCTCTTCGTTCTTTAAAATTATAAAGATCCCGCTCGTTTGCCACAGACCAGATCTGTTGGCAGCCGATTTCTTTGAGCTTCTTAACCGACAGTTTGCCGAATGGTTGTTGAAGTCCACGATGACAGCAAATACAATCGGGTTCATTACCAGCGTGTCATAATCACTGTCGAGTAGACTGCACTACCTGATAAAAATCCAATCCGATCGATTGGGTGCCTGCTAATTACTCTTCTTCATTTTTCATCAACCAGGAACTGCTTGGATCAATCGATTGAATCGGTTGATCCAGACAGTTCTTTCTTTTTGCTTCAATCCGAACTCGTTCGATGATTGATCGCTAGAAGCAGAACAGAACAGCAGAACTTGATCTGAATCTAACTCGAAAAAGGCCACTTGATTGCGAATTCAGCCGAAAATGGGTCAGGTTTTCAATTTGTTGAGGGGGCCGGTTGGGATTTTGAACCAGTTTTGCATATAGTAAGAGTATTGAATTCGCACTTGGAACCGTTTTGAATTCTTTTCTCATTCGATCAGGATTTGTCTTCGGTGAACAGTCGTTTTTTATTCTTTCCTTTTTGAGTCGAAGAAGTCTTATCCATTTTCACTGCTGTTTAGACTTCTTCTCTTCTGATCCCGGCTTCAATGCTGGAGGCGGGAATCTTTTTGGAAATCATTTTCCAATCCAACTGACTAGAAAGCAGGATTTTACATGGCAGAACAGGTAGAAGGCGTCCTGGAGATTTTACAGGACGGATATGGGTTTTTGCGTGGAGAAAACTACCTCTCCAGCCGAAACGACATTTTCGTTTCCGCAAACCGAATTAAGTCAATGCGGCTTCGTGAGGGAGACTTAATCAGCGGCAAGCTGAGTAGCCGGATCGAAGAAAACAAAGCCCGCCAGCTTGAACAGGTTGACTCAGTCAATGGCAAGCCGATTTTAGACTCGCTCCACCGTAAAAGTTTTGAAAAGCTCACTCCAATTTATCCCACCGAAAAATTAAAGATGGAAACCGATCCGACCAATATGGCCGGCCGGATGATTGACTTGCTTTGCCCGATCGGCAAGGGCCAGCGCGGCCTGATTATTTCGCCGCCAAAAGCGGGAAAAACAACACTATTAAAGTCTATCGCCCACTCCATTCAGGTCAACCATCCCGATGTGCATCTGATCATTTTGCTGATTGATGAGCGTCCTGAAGAAGTAACGGATATTAAAGACACCGTCATTGATCATAATGTGGAAGTCGTCTATTCAACTTTTGATGAAGAACCAGAACACCACCGCCGGGTGGCTGAAATGGCGATCGAGCGCGCGAAAGCGCTGGTTGAAATGGGCGGGGATGTTGTCGTGCTGCTTGACTCGATCACCCGCTTGGCTCGAACCTACAACTTATTGGTTCCTAACTCCGGCAAGATTCTTTCGGGTGGCCTGGATCCAACCTCGCTTTATTATCCAAAGCACTTCTTTGGGGCAGCTCGCAATATTCGCGAAGGTGGTTCCTTGACCATTCTGGCCACGGCACTGGTGGATACAGGAAGCCGTATGGATGAGGTTATCTTTGAAGAGTTCAAAGGAACGGGCAATATGGAACTTGTCCTTTCCAGAGATCTTGCCTTCCAGCGCATCTTCCCGGCGATTGATATTCTGCGCTCGGGCACTCGTAAAGATGACTTGTTATTAAGCCCGAAAGAAATTGAATCTGCCAATATGATTCGCAACCATGCCAAATTGGCTGAAGAGCATGCAACCGAAGATGTTATCAAGTCATTCAGAGTCTGCTCAACGAATGATTCGCTGATTAACCTTTTGACGCAGGAAAAGGAAGCAAGAGGCAAACACTAGTTTTGGCAGCCAGACCAGATTTTTTAGAAGCTTTTGAGCACCAAGCAAAAATAAAACCAGAGAGAAAAGCTTAACGAGGATAGGCTTTCAGTTTGAAACCGGATGGAGGCCGGCGTCTTCAATCCGGTTTTTCATTGACATGAGCGGATGAAGAGGTCTTGTCCAAAGGGAGAAATAGTGAAAAAATAAATGTATAGACATTTAAGAAAGCTCGATTTGACCTCGGAAATCCTGCCCCTTGGCTAGGCAGATTGATTCAGGCTTCGAGCAGAAGAGGAAAAGATTGATGAGTAAATTAAGAGACGATTTTCTTTGGGGCGGAGCAGTGACTGCTCACCAGACTGAAGGAGCCTATGACCAAGATGGCAAAGTACCGGCTGTGTGCGATCTGCTTGCCACACCGGGCAAATCAACATTCAAAGAGGGAATTGACAGCTATCACCGCTTTGACGAAGATTTTGCGCTGCTTGAAAAGCTGGACGTACAATGTTATCGCTTTTCAGTGGACTGGTCGCGGATTGCCCCGGATGGAAAGACCATCAATGAAAAGGGCCTGGAATTTTACGACCGTTTTCTGGATTCGATGATCACCCATCATATTGAACCGATGTGCTCGCTTTACCATTTTGAAATGCCGTTAAGCCTGATGGAAGAAAAGAATGGTTTCTATTCCAGAGAAGTTACTGAAGATTTTGTCAAGCTTGCAGAAATGCTGGTTGATCGCTGGCATGACAAAATCAAGCTCTGGATTTCTTTCAATGAGCAGAATTCGATTGGTCAGTTAGGATCGAAAAAGACAGCCTATGGCGCCGTAAAGCCCGAAGGTGTGACTGAAGAAGCTTTTGTCAGCCAGCTGGTGCACAATACCTTTGTCGCTCATGCGAAAATCGCCAGAAAAGTCCACAGCTATCCGGGCTTGAAAATTTTAGGACATGGAGCGGGAATCCTCGGCCATTCAATGGCCGAGGATTCCCGCTCCATGTCCTAAGAAAGAAAGCCAGCAGCTGCCTGGTCGTTCAAGGTATTCAGGCGTTCAATCACCTGGTCTTTTAAGTAAGCTGGCGTGCTTGCTCCGGAAGTCACTGCAACTTTATGGGTCCCTTTTAAAGCATCCAGATCCAGCTGGCTGGCAGACTCAACCTGCATAATGGTTTGAATGCCGGCTGCCTGGCCGATTTGGGCCAGCCGGTTCGTGTTGTTGCTTTGCGGATCACCAACTACGATCAAACAGTCAATATTCTGGCCCGCCAAATCGAGAATGGCTTTTTGGCGAACTCGGGTCGCATTGCAGATTTCGCTGCAAAATTCGGCTTGCGGATAGCGTTCTTTGATCTGGTCAAATAAGGCTTCCAGATCCAGAATGGACATCGTTGTCTGGTTGGTCACAAAGATTGGTCCCGTTAAATTCTCGGGCAGGTCATCGATGGTTTCAATCAGATAAATCCCTTCATGCCCATACACGGCGCCCTCAGCTTCGGGATGACCTTTTTTGCCGATATATAAAATTGAAGCGCCATCTGCACGTTTGCGGTTGATGAGTTTTTGGGTTGCCAGAACAAAGGGACAGGAAGCGTCGACAATATTCAACCCTTTGGCTTCAGCCTTGGCGCGAACCTGATCACATACCCCATGGGCCGTAAAGATCACCGTCCCGGCGTCAATTTCATCAAGCAGTTTCAGGCGGCTTTTGCCTTTGGCTTCTAGAACCTGCAGCCCTTGCTTGCCCAAGGACTGGTTGACATAAGCGTTATGGACTAAGGAACCAAGCACCGTAACGGGCTTGGGACAGTCAGAATGCAAGGTCTTTTGCGCGGTTTCGATCGCTTTGGATACCCCCTTGCAAAAGCCCTGGACGGGAACATCAAGGATTTCAATCATAAAAATTCCTTTCCATATGAAATGTAGGGTCTGATGTGGTTCTGACCCCTTCAATACAGGTTGGAGAAATCCTGGAAAACCAGAAAATACCCGTCCTGTTTTACACTGAGAAAGAGCCAGGTAAAAATTCGTGCCTCGATTCATACGGCAGGAAGAAAATGGCTCACACTGTATGTAGCATAAAAGTTTTGGCCCTGCCTATCAATTGATGGGATACTTTTCGTATGCCAAAATGAAAAGAAAGAGGTGTTATTGAGTGAACCGTATTGAAGAAATGATGCAGGTCGAGGGCTTCAAGTCCCTGACTCCGATCCAAGAAGCGGTGATTCACCGTAAAAATAAAGAACGTGATTTGATTGGTATTTCCACCACCGGATCTGGCAAATCGCATGCCTTCTTTATGCCGATTTTTGAAATGGTCGACCCAAGTGTGGATAAAGTCCAGGCGGTGATTTCCGTGCCCACGCGCGAACTGGCCTGGCAGCTGTATGAGCGCTCTAAAAAGCTTGCTGACCACTTTGGCGTGCGTGTGCGTTTGGTTACCGGGGGCACTGAAAAGAAAGAAGGCGGCTTGACGCCGCAGATTGTTATTGGCACCCCAGGCCGTATGAAAGACCAGTTTTTGGAAGATAAAACCCTGCGTTTAGATACGGCTAAGATCATGGTCATTGATGAAGCTGATATGACGCTAGAATTTGGCTTTCTGGAAGATGTCGATGCGATTTTGTCCCATATGTCTGAAGATGTAACCGTAATGGTCTTCTCGGCAACGATTCCAGAAATGCTCCAGCCTTTCTTAAAGAAATACCTGACCAATCCGGAACTGGTCCGCATTGGCAGCGATGATGAATTTGCGGCCGATATCCAGCATTACTTAGTTCCCATCAAACATAAAACAATGTCCGAAAGAGTCATCGATGTTCTGGGTGCGATCAATCCGTATGTCTGCCTGATTTTTGCTAATTCCAACCAGGAAGCCAGCCGCATTGCCAAAGACATGCGCAATGCCGGCTATGATCTGGTTGAACTGCATGGAGATCTGGAAGCAAGAGAACGATCGCGGGCAATCCGCCAGATCCAAACGCAGAAGAAATCGTATATAGTAGCCAGCGATATTGCTTCGCGCGGCATTGATCTAGAAGGCATCACCCATGTCATTTCCTGCGGCTTTCCAAAGGATTTACGCTTTTACCAGCATCGTTCTGGCCGGACGGGCCGTGCCGGCCGTGACGGATTGGCCATTGCGATTTATTCGCCAAAAGATGCCAATGCGATTGCTTCTTTGAAAAGACAGGGCATTGAGTTTAAGGAAATGGATGTGAAAGGCAAGGAATTCGTCCCCATTGTTGACCGCACCAAACGCCAGAAAGCCAGCAATACGCAGATGACGGCAGAAATGGCCAAGGTTTTACATAAGTCCAAATCCAAAGTCAAACCCAACTACAAGAAAAAACGCAATGAAGCGATGGAAAAAGCCCGTCATAAAGCCAAACGAGCGATGATCCGCAAGGAAATCCAGGAACAGAAACGCGAACGGGCGAAAGCCAAACAGAGGGCGAAACGAGAAGGATGAAATATCTTGGTTGTCATGTCGGCATGAAAGCGCCCAAATACTTTGAGGGATCAATTGCCGAAGCCTTGTCGTATGGGGCGGATGCCTGCATGATTTATACGGGTGCTCCGCAAAACTCCAAACGCAAGCCCATTGAAGAACTGCGGATTGACCAGGGCATTGAATTGTATGAACAAGCCGGATGGAAAGCTTTCCAAGTCGTTGTCCATGCACCATATATCATCAATCTGGCCAACTCCATTAAAGAAGATACGGCCTACTTTGGCCGGGACTTTCTGAAAGAAGAACTGCGCCGCACGGCAGCCATCGGCTCCCGCTTTTTGGTGCTCCATCCCGGCTCCCATTTAAAAGCCGGGATAGAGACAGGTATCGAATGGATTGTTGAAGGCTTGAATGATGTGCTCGACCAGGACGAAAGCAATGTCATGATCTGTTTAGAAAGTATGGCGGGCAAGGGAACGGAAGTCGGCCGGGATTTCGGCGAATTGGCTGCCATTATGAAGGGGATCCACCGCCAGGACCGGATTGGTGTCTGTCTGGATACCTGCCATCTCAATGATGCTGGCTATGACCTTTCTGATTTTGATGCCCTGATGGACGAATTCGACCAGACCATTGGTTTGGATAAGCTTAAAGTCTTCCATATTAATGATTCAAAAAATGTCCGCGGTGCCAAAAAAGACCGCCACGAAAATATTGGGGCCGGCACCATCGGGTTTGAAATTCTGGCTGGAATCGTCCATGATCCAAGACTTGAAGAAGTCGTCAAGATTTTGGAAACCCCCTATATCGATGACCAGCCGCCTTACCAGGGTGAAATCAATCGGCTGCGTTCCTGGCCCCAGAAAGCGGAAATCCATGGCCAATAAAACAACAAGCGGGCCTGATTCGGATCTTCAAAAGCAGAACAGGGAGGGGCCTGGTCTGGCAGAAAGCCCTGCAGGCACAAGACATAGTTTTGAGCCAGGACCGGGCAAAACGACCTTGTTTGGCCGCTGGATAGAAGATCTGGCTTGCGCAAAAGCTGTCTTTTGTGATCTAACATGAATATAAGTATTCAATTATCTTAATTGGACAACATGATATACCGGATTGGACTTTGCCTCAAATCCGGTATTTTTTTGGGATTTGCGTGTTTTCTTATGCCGAATTTTCATGTTTAAGGCCGAATTGGGCTGCTTCTTGCAGAAAAGGCAATTGAAAACAAGTCGGACAGTGACCAATACAACGATAAATAAAGGATATTTTGAATTGTTGAAAAAATAGGTAAAGAATGGAAGTTCAAATAAGGTTCGTTGCGGCTGAGCGGGTTTCAATGTATAATTCAAACGATGTCTCTTCGCTTGTTGAAAATAATTCATTTTTAGCCGAAGAAAACATAAGAAAGGAAGTTGCTTTGAAAAAATTCACAAAGAGCGCAGCGACGCTGCTTGTGACGACGTTGATGACCCAGAATCTTCAGGGCTTGACCATTCATGCTGCTGGTATTGATCCCCATCATGATGCAATGGATACCCTCAATCTCAGTCATCTTCCCTTGTCCTCCAAGCAGATCAGCACGATGAAACAAAACCTGCTCAATGGACTGGAAGCCTATGCCAACGCAGCCAGCCAGAAAACCGACCTGCAGTCTCTTCGTGAGCAGGCGCAAGCCGGACTGGATGTCTTTAACGCTTCGATTGAGGCTCTTTCCAGCCAGGAAATTGCTTCAATTGTTGATCTGGTCGGTAAGATCCGACTGTTTGATCCCGAGTTTCCAGTCTTCTCCCCCGCAGGCTTGCAAACTGCCATTTATCCCTCCAATCCCATCACCCAGATCGACTGGCCCCAAATGATCAGCCGCATTGGCGATTTAGTCTTAGACCAAGCGAAATCCGAACAAGAAGCCAAGGAACAAGCAGCAAAAGAAAAGGAAGAAAAAGAAAAAGCCGCTAAAGAAAAAGCTGCAAGAGAAGCGGGCATTCAGACCATTCAGATTCCAGTTCAGCAGCAGGTCACCTATATTCCGCCAGCTCCTGTCTATACACCGGCTCCCGCACCGGCCCCTGTTGAAAATCCGGTGGTGAGCGGGGAATTTGAAGAAGAAAATCCTGGCCAGCCAGCAGGTGAAACACCGCTGGAACCAGCTGAAACAACTTTTGAACCCGCAGATCCAATCGCCCCGCAAGCGGTTGATCCAGCTCCGACAGCCTCCGCCCAACCGGCTGCTATGGACATGCCAGCTCCCAATCCTGTGGCTTTGCCAGCAGCTGTGGAACCCACATCAACAATAGAACCTGCAACCTATATAGCTCCGGTCTCTGGATCTTCAGATGCAGGAATTCAATTGCTTTCAACAAACGTCCAGACAACTGCTGCTCCAGAAGAACTCCCGCCCGTTGAAGAGATGGAAAACGAGCATCCCCAGCAAGAAGCCGTCACCCAAACGATCACCACAACGATTGAACAGCCTGTTCAAACGCCGGCGCAGATTGTCAGTGAGCAGACTCCATCTTCAAGCGCGCAGGCTCAGACATCCTCGCAGACTCCTGTACAAAGTGAACAGCCACCCGTACAGACGCCTTCCAGTCCAGCAGGATCCATCACTGACTCTGCAACGTCCAATCCCCCTGCCGCCGATTCGTCTGCAAGCTCATCTTCAAGCAGCAGTTCTTCAAACTCTGAAGAAGGAAAGAAACCAGATTCAAGTTCTTCATCGAGCACGGGCAATCCGCCAATCGCAGAGCTTCCTTCAAAACCAGCCGCTTCATCCCCTTTGGCTCCGATTAGCGGTGTAGAAGAACTGCCAGGAGAAGAATTTGAAGAATTGCCAAGTGGTGGTGGATCAAGTACGCCGGATGGCGATCAGCCTGATGAAAAAGACGATCCCGCCAACGATGAACCCAATATCGGTGATGCACCCAATGATTTCCCACAACCGGGTGATACCTTTAAACCTACCGATACGACTGGACCTAATGTCACCTTGCCGGGTGTTCCTTTTGATTCCTTAGATGGGGAACTGGTCTATACCGGACCCGCTTCGCCTGGCAAAAATGACTTTGTTTCGTCGGATCTGCCGATTACCAATACCTATGTCAGCTCAATCCAGAATTCGTCCATGATCAGCGTGCGCAAGCTCTCCAAAAAGATCAACTATCGTTTGAAAGTTGAAAAACTAGGCACGATCAACTTGCTGCCGGATTATGAAAATGAGAAAGCCTGGAAACTGTCCAGCTCTCCTTACAATGTCCCCTCGCTTTGGGGCCAGTGTACATGGTTTGCCTGGGCAAGATTTTATGAGCTGTATGGCTTCTCGCCGCGCTTCTATGGCAATGGCTATGAGTGTGTCGACCAGCTGTTATCCGTCCATGGCGATAAATTCAAGCGTTCGAAACGGCCAGCATCCGGGGCAGTCTTCTCATCAGACTATGCCCATAACCATGTGGGAATCGTTTTAGACTACGATGAAGAAAAAGATTTATTGACGATTCAGGAAGCCAACCTCGATGGCGTCTCCAACCCGATCTGGGAAGAAGCCATTGATGACTACCGGACCATTCGTCTGACATCCAAACAGATGCGGGCGTTGTATGGCGATGTGACTTATGCCATTCCGCGTTCAGATGTTAAGTTTGTTACGACCTCGTCGCCAACCAAAGCTGAAAAGAGCACCTCAGGCTCGATCAGCGCGGATCTGAAGAACTTAAAAGCAATAGCCAAAGAAAAGGTCAAAGACAAAGTCTTTGTTGACTTTGAAACGGTTTATTCTTCCAAGGACAGTCAAGAGAATTCTGAGCCAGCTCAATCCTCTGGATCCTCGAAATCCAAAGAGAATCCAACTGTTTCTTCTCAAAAACCAAAGGCTTCCAAAGAAGAAGACCTGCAAGAAGGATGGCAGGCCTTTGATCCTGTTCAGGACTAAAATCATTCGATCTAAAAGAGCAGCCCAAACACTGCTCTTTTTCTATGTCTGCCCAACCGCCAGATTCGCAGATCCAAAGATAATGGGAGCGCAAGGCTTCGCCAGATAAATTGGATCAGAAGGATAAAGACAAAACCGCGCCCAATTCATCATTGAATTGGGCGCGGTTTTTCATTGAAAAAAGGTTTTACAAAGCAAGTTCGATCATTTGAACGATATAGCCGCAGATCAAAGAAGGAACCAGCATCAAAAGCAGAACTTTCCATAACTGCTTGCGGTTGGGATCATATTGAACCAAGGCAACTAAGCCAAGACCCGCATTGGTCATTAAACCAGCTAACAGCGAGCCAAAGGTTAAAGCACCACCCGCATACAACTGGCAAAGCACAACAGTGGCTGCACAGTTTGGAATAAAGCCAAACAGGGAAGCAAACAGCGGCTGGTAGGCTTCACTGGTCTGCAAAAAAGCGGCCAGGTTTTCTTCACCGATACTGTGGGTAATCATCTCCATCACGACGGTGACAATGAAAACGAACAAATAGATCTTCGCTGTACGAAGCAGGGCGGAAAGCCAGACTGGGTATTGCGGGTAGCAACAGGAGCAGGAGGGAGCATTCTGTTCTTCCAGATCGGTTTCGATCTGCTCGTCTTCACGAAATTCATCTTCTTCATCCTCTTCTTCAATGTCGTTGAAGCTGATGATTTTCTGATTGCGAACAACAACATGATCAATCAGCCAGCCGCAGGCAGCAGCCAGAACAAACTTCAATACCAAAAGCAAGCCCAAAGAAGGGAGCATGGCCGGTTCAGAGATGAGGATGGGGACGGCTTCATCACTGGTCGCCAAAAAGACGGCGATCATCGTTCCGAGCGTGATATTGCGGGAAACATAAGGCATGGCAGCAATGACGGAAAATCCGCATTGCGGAATCAACCCCAAAGCTGCACCAAACAATGGTCCATATTTCTGGAGATTCCAGAAAAAGGAATCATTGCTATCTGTCTTGCGCTGCAAAGAATCGAGAAACAGATAAACCACATACAAGATGGGAAGCATCAGCCACGTATCTTCAAGCGCGTGATGTAAACTTTCAAATAACAATTCCATACCCTCATTTATAACATGATTCAAGCCACCAGCATCTTTGAAGCCCGCTTAGATTCCAAAAATGCATTCACTAGCGGCTCAGGAAACCGATGGCAAGCGAATTTTAAAAAATCTATACTTCAATTCGTTTTTAACATTCATTTTACTCAAAATCCGTATAGTAGCGGCATGGAAACATTTATTCGTAAAGAACTTAAGTACAAAATCAGTGATCAACAGAAATCAAAACTGTTAGCCGCTATTGAAAACCAGATTCAGCCGGATCAGTTTTTCGACTGCACAATTTTCTCCATGTACTTCGATACCCCAAACTTGGACCTGCTCAGGCGCTGTGAGGGAAACCCAGGACTTAAAGTCAAAGTCCGTCTGCGCGCTTACAAGCCGGTGGTAGACGGGCAGATTCCGGTTTTTCTGGAGTTGAAAAAGAAAACCGAGGGGATTTGCTTTAAAACCCGCCATGAATTTACCATGCCCTCTCTTCACGCTTTTATCCAAGATCTCCAGCCAACCGACCAGGCTACACGTGAAATGGCATCCCTTTTAAGCCGTTACTCTCTCATTCCGCAGTTTGTCCTCTATGCCCACAGACGATGTTACGTTTGGAAAAACAGGGCCGATCTGCGGATTACGATCGATGACAAACTGACCTTTCGGACAAGCAATCTTACGTTAACCCATAACGAACTCGATGAATCCATTTTGGAAGAAGGCATGAACATCTTAGAGATTAAATGCGCTTCTAACCTGCCTTTAGTGCTTTGTAAAGTACTCAATGCGCTTGAAATCAAGCCTGCATCAACCTCAAAAGCCGGATTGGCTTACTCAAAATTAATGGAAAGGAAACAACAACATGACCGAACTTTTAACCACGAACATTTATCTTCAGATCCTGCTGGCCTTCGGGCTTGGAATTCTGGCAAGCTGCATCAACCAGCTTTGCTTTAAACCAGGAAAATCCTTGCTGCTTTCTTCTTTGCTTCTGCCGCCGGTCGTTTGCGTAGCCCTGCTTGCAGTGAATGGCTCCATTGGCACTTCGATTGCGGTGCTCGGTGTTTTTGGCCTGGTCCGCTTTCGCTCCCTGCCTGGCAAAAGCAGCGATATGGTTTGCGTTTTATTTGCGATGGTCATGGGCTTGCTGGCCGCATCCGGTTCGATTTGGACAACGATCCTGGTTGCTTTCATGCTCAGTGCTCTGATCGTTTTAGGAACATTTGTCCTCAATCGCAGACCTGAAGAGATGGAAATCCACATCGTTGTCCCGGAAGATGATCCAGCGGAAGACGAATACCGCAAACTGTTAGAACATTACGGAAAGAACGTCCGTCTCGATAAGATGAAAACAGCTGGAATGGGCACTTTATACGAGCTGACCTATCGCTTTATCCCTTACACTCAAAATGACAACAGCCATATGCTGGAAGATATCCGTTCGCGCAACGGCAACTTATCGATAACGCTTGTTAGAGCCAGCAGTGCTGAGTCATTTTAATTTATTTTGATCAAGCTCTCTTCGTCGCATAAACAAAGAGAGCTTTTCTTTAAGCAAAAAAGATCCCTCAGCTATCCAAAATGGAGAATTGAGGGATCGATAAGAAGTCAAATTAAAAGGGATCTACTCGAATCTATATCAAGATTCATCATCGACAATCGAAGCCGAACCATCGACAACCATATGTCTGTCTTTGAGCTGAAGACTGGTATAATCTTTCAGGCCTTCATAAATCAAAGCGAAGACTGGAACACCAAGGAACATACCGATGACGCCAAATAATGCACCGCCAACCGATACGGAAAACAAGATCCAGAAGCCGGAAATCCCAAGCTTATCCCCTAAAATCAATGGTTTGAGTACGTTGCCATCGATCTGCTGGACGATCAAGATGAAGATCGCAAAGATCAGGGCGTCTAATGGTTTGATGATAAATAGAAGCAGGCAGACCGGAATTGCCCCTAAGAAAGGACCGAAAACCGGGATGACATTGGTAATCCCCACGATCAAGCCGATCATTGGCGAGTAGGGAAAGCCAAAGAGCATGCTGCCAAACCAGGCAATAAAGCCGACAATGACGGAATCTATGATGTTACCAACGATATACTGCTGGAAGATATTTTTCGCATCCATCATATAAACCTGAACAAAGTTGGCTTTGCGCTGGCCTAAAAACGAGTAGCATAAAATCTTGGCGGCTTTGAGCAGGTTGTCTTTATCGGCAATCATATAAACCGCTGCAGCCAGGGCGATGACCAGATTGGCTGCCCAATGCACAATATTCATCGAGTAAGACATGATCTGTGACATGGAGGACTGCATATAATTGGTCAGCATATCCGCAATATTCAATCCCTTTAAAAGATTGAGAATCTGCGAAAAGTCCAGATTGTATTTCTCAGCCAGCACTTCTAAATTCATTTCAAAGCCGTGGGCATAATTGGAAAAGTTCGAGACAAACACCCGGATCGAATCCATCAGGGATGGAATCATGACCCAGAAGACAAAGAGGATAAAAAGCAAAAACAGGACGACAACAATCAAGATCGATAAGTTTCTAGCTCTTTTTTCAGGAAGCCCTACGCCAAGCAGTCGGTTCATGACCCAGTTGACAGGGCCGTCCAGCAAAAAAGCAAGGCCAAAACCGATCAGAAAGGGGGCTAAAACCGAGACACACGTGCTCAAGAAGGAGATCAGGTCATTGACACGGGTCAGGATTAAATAGGCGATAATGCCAATGATCAGGGAAGTGGAATAGATAAAGATTTTTCGATGGACAGGGTTTTTTAAATCAAATTTCATCAGTAACTCCTTTGCCTTCTTCTCTATACTATCACTTGACAATCTGCTTCGAAAAAGGCTCAAATACTCATATGGATACAATCATTTCTGGAACAATTTCCGTTAAAGCCGTTTTGGAGGGACAAAAACGGCCGGCTTCAGAACTGCTGGTCAATCCCAAAAAACGATCAAAAGATATCGGCTATCTGATCGCCATTGCTAAAAAGAGCGGCGTTGCGGTCACGATGGCCTCAAAAGAAACAATGGATGAATTAGCCCCTGGCAATGGCGGGGTCATCCTGAAAACACAAAGCCGTATTCTCCCGCCCTTAACAGAGGATACCGATCTTTCAGGTCTTGTCGTCTATGTCAGCGGTGTTGAAGATCCGTACAATCTGGGAAGCATTGCCCGAACCTTATATGCGGCGGGTGCTTCCCTGATGATTATTCAAGAACGGGACTGGTCAAGCGCAACCGCGATCTTGCTTCGCTCTTCGGCAGGCGCTTGGGAAAGGCTGCCAATTGTAACAATTTCTAAAGATGAACAGCTTATCCGCGCAGCCGAGCTTCAAAACCGTCCGATCTATGCAGCAGCCCGTGATGAGCAAGCGCAAAGCCTGTTCGATGTTGATCTGCCCAAAGATCTGCTTTTAGCGATCGGCGGGGCAATGCGCGGCTTAAGCTCCCGCATTTTGTATGCTTCCGATCACCACGTCTTTATTCCCTATGGAAGAGAATTCCGCAATGCCCTGGACAGTGTGAGTGCAGCAGCGGTTTTTGGCTTTGCCTGGACCAAAGTCCACGGCATTGATCCTTTGCACCCTGTCAGTCTAGACAACGAAGGTTAAAATCGGAAATTCAAATCTGTAAGAAAATATAAAGAATATTGGAAGATCCTGCCAAGCCTTTGCTGGTGAAATCTTGAAGGAATCTGATTGGCCTTGTTTACCACCCAATCAAGCACGCAATATCTAGGATTCACCAAAATTCACCGGACCCAAAGACTGCTTGATCCAGGCGGGCTGAAGAAGTCCAGGTGAGAATACAGGCTTAATTTCAAGCAAAAATCAAAACATTATCGAAGGATATCAAAGTGCAACAACCAAATTCAAAAGAGGGAAATTCCCGCAGAAAGGAAAAGAGAAACGTATGGAAATGAATCGCGACCAATTGGTAGAAATGGCAGTCAACGCGGCGGTTGACCATCCAGCGAGTCCGCACTATCGCGGCGGGTATGATGGCAGAGCGCGCATCACCATCGCTGTCGGCGGCATCACCTACTCGCACGCCATTGGCGATAACTGCATGAACATCGCTGGCGACCATGTGGAACCCGGCGTATCGATGGCCAACCCGGATCCAAAGAAAAATGAAGCGGTGCAGACGTTTGCCTGCATCGGCAATCCAGTGACCTGCATTTCCGGCGCCGGCAAGGGGGCCAAGGGGCTGGTGACCGGCACCCACGGCGGGATTGAACACTGCATGGCTTACTTTTCCAAAGATGATCTCGACAAAATGGATGGTACGGAAAATTTCCTGATCCGCACCAAAGGCCAGGGCTTAAAAACCGCAGATGCCCCGGAAGTGTTCTGGATGAATATCGATCCGGATGTATTAGATGTCATGGATTTGGAAGTGGACGAAGAGGGAAATGTTCATTTTCCAGTTGTAACCGTCTTACCCGCTTTTCTCATGGGCAGTGGTGTGGGCTCTTCAACGATGATGTCCGGCGACTATGACATCATGACGCAGGACAAAGAAGCCAATGAACAGTTTGGCTTGAACAACCTGCGCTTTGGCGATTTCGTCGCAGTGCTCGATCATGACAGCACCTATGGACCGCATTATCAAAAAGGGGCGGTGACAATCGGCGTTGTTGTCCATTCCGATTCCTTTACTTCCGGTCATGGTCCTGGCTTGACGGTTGTGGCGACCTCCAAAGAGGGGAAAATCATTCCGGTGCGCGATGAAAAGGCCAATCTGAAGCCGCTGTTTGAGAAACTGGAGGCGCGTGCCTGAGTCTTACTATGAGGTAATGGTTGAACATCCCACCATTGCCTTATCCAAAACCTTTACCTACTTTTCTTCAAAACCCGTCCAGCCTGGCTGCCGGGTTTTCGTGCCTTTTGGCCGGCAAAAGCTGACTGGCCTGGTGATGGCCCAGACGGATCAGCCCGAGACCCCGAAAGAGAAGATCAAAGAAATCCTGCAGATTCTCGATGACAAGCCGGTTTTGGATGGGGAGCAGATGGAACTGGCCAGACAGCTCGCCCATCAGACGATTTCACCGATGATGGCCATGATCCACTGTATGCTGCCAAAAGCTTTGGATGCCAGGACGGCCAAGCCTGGTTTTTCCTACGCCTTGTGGGTGAAAAAATGCTGCTTGAAGCAGATGCCAAGCCTTTCAGCAGCACTGCAGGAAACCTATGACAATCTGCCCGAGGAATGCTTGCTCAAAGAGGCCAAAGAACAGTTTTCGGACTATCGGATCAATGCTTTGGTCAAGCAAGGGCTTTTGGAAAAAGAAAAGCGGATCATCAACCATGGAACCCTGCCCCACCGCCCCCAGCAGCCTTGGCCTAAGCTCAATGCCTATCAGGAAAATGCCTTGCAGGCGATTCGCCAGTCAGACAAGCAGACGATTTTGCTCCATGGGGTGACCGGATCCGGCAAAACGGAGGTCTTTTTCCATCTGGCTAAAGATGCGCTCAAACAAAACAAGCAGGTTTTGATTCTGGTACCGGAAATCTCCTTAACCCCGATGATGGAAGAGCGGATCGCCTCACGCTTTGAAGTCGATGTTTATGCCTGCCATTCCCGCTTGTCGGATTCCGAGATGGTCTCCGTCTGGCAGAATCTTACGCAGGCCGGCCCCTGCATTGTGATTGGCACGCGCAAATCCGTCTTTTTGCCGCTTCAAAACCTGGGGCTGATCATTATGGATGAAGAGCATGACACCAGCTACAAACAGGATCATGCTCCCCGCTATCATGCCAGAGATGCGGCCGAGCTCCGGGCCCAGGCACATGGGTGCAAGCTGGTTCTTGCTTCCGCAACGCCCAGCCTGGATTCCTATGCCAGAGCGATCAAAGGTGTTTATGGCCTGGCGGAAATTCCCAAACGGGCCGCAGGTCAGGATGCCCGCATCCGGTTAGTCGATTTGAAACGGACTCAAACCTATTGCAACTACTCTGCCGACTTGATCCAGGCGGTTTTAAAGCGGTTAGCCCTGGAGCAGAAATCGATGATCCTGCTCAACCGCCGCGGATACCTGCCAACTGTGCGCTGCCAGAGCTGCCACGAGTATCTGCGCTGCGAAGACTGCAATGTCCCGCTTTCATATCATAAAGGCGAAGATGCCCTGGTCTGCCATGTGTGCGGACGCCGCTATCCGATGATCCACCAGTGCCCAAACTGCGGCAGCACCATGCTTACCCATACCGGCCAGGGAACCGAACGCCTGGAAGAAGAAAGCCGCTCTCTTTTTGGCAAGGCCAGCATTATCCGGATGGATCATGACACCACCAAAACCAAAGGTGCGCATGGAAAGCTGCTTTCCGAATTTGCAGCCCATGGCGATATTTTGATGGGGACCCAGATGATTGCCAAAGGACTGGATTTTCATGACATTACCTTGTGCGGGATCTTGTCGATTGACTCCATTCTGGCCAGGCCCGACTACTTAGCTTCTGAACGAGCATATCAGCTGGCCGAACAGGCGGCTGGCCGCTCGGGGCGGGGCGATAAGCCAGGCGAGGTGATCATCCAAACCTTCAATCCCGACCACTTTGTTTTGCAGTGCATTGTCCGTCATGCCTATAAAGCGTTCTTCACCAAAGAGATGAAGTTTCGCCATGCCGGAAACTATCCACCCTATGTGTATTTGGCTACGGTTGTCATCCGCCATGAAGATCCCAATACGGCCTATAAAAAAGCCTTGGAGCTCAAATTGATATTAGAAGGAAAGGATCTGGAGGTTTTAGGTCCGGCCGAAATCTCCCAGCGGACCAAGCAGTCCCGCTTTCGGCTGATCGTCAAATCCAAAGAGGATGGGCATTTGATCCAATCTTTATGGGACTTGGCCTTATGGTTTGAAAAGAATGCATCAAAATGCAAAGTGGACTTCAACGTCCATCCGATGAATCTGGAGGAATAATATGAGCAGTGTGCGCCAATGGGTCTATCAAGCGCTGGTCGAAGTCATTCGGCATGGCCAGTACTCCAATTTATATTTGAAAAAGCATCTGCAGGAAGTCGATGAAAAGGACCGGAATTTAGCCACCAATATCTTTTATGGCACCTTGCAGAATTATGCACTGTGCCAGCATGCCTGGAGGCGTTTCACTGATGATAAAGTCGAAGCCAAAACCGGGATTTTGCTGACAATGTCCTGCTACCAGCTGTTGTTTTTAAAGAAAGTGCCGGCCTATGCTGTCATTGATGAAGCCAACCGCATCGCAGCCCGGTCTCTTAAAGGCCAAAGAGGTCTGGTCAATGCGGTGCTGCGCAAAGTCAAGGACCATCCGGTTGAATACCCAGGCGATCCGATTGAATCCCTGGCTTTATCGACTTCGCTGCCAGCGTGGCTGATCCGGCTTTGGGTCAAGCAATACGGCCCTAAGCAGGCTTTCCAATTTGCCAAAGCAGCCAATATGACCTTGCCGGTCGTGGTGCGGGTCAATCCGCTGCGTTACTCGATTGAAGAGGCAATGAAATGCCCGCGCTTGAAAGCCAGAGCAGACAGCGAAAAGACTGGGCTGTTTGAGTATACGGGAAGCCAGTTTGGTTCAGACTGGCTGTACCGGGAAGGCAAAGTCTCCGCCCAGGATCCTGGCAGCTATGAAATCGCAAGGTGGGCGGATGTCAAGCCAGGACAGAGCGTCTTGGATCTTTGCGCCGCGCCGGGAACCAAGACCATGGCAATGGCCGAAATGAGCGGCGATGGGGCAGAGATCACCGCCCAGGATCTGCATGAACACCGCGTGCAGCTCATTGAAAATGATGCCAAGCGGCTGGGCCTGGAGCACGTGATTGCCAGGCAGGCAGATTCAACCAAGGTCGATGAGCCGCCAAAGCTCTATGATGTGGTGCTTTGCGATGTCCCCTGCAGCGGGCTTGGCATTTTATCGCGCAAGCCGGATCTCAAGCTCAAGCTCGATCCAGCCAATATCGACAGCCTGCTGCCCATCCAAAAGGAACTGCTCAATGCGGCTGGCAAGCAGACCAGGCCAGGCGGTATCTTGATTTATTCGACCTGCACCCTCGATAAAAAAGAAAACGAAAAGCAGGTCGATGCGTTCTTACAAACGCATCTTGATTTTGAGCGCGTCCAGGAAGAAACCATTGAACCATCCGCACAAAATGGCGGCTTCTATTTGTGCAAGCTCGTCCGTAAGGAAAAAGCTGCCACCACAAATTCCGAAACCCTGCAAGCCTGAATACGACAGCCCTTTTCTTTCCATTGCCAGAACCAAGGTACAGATCATGCGTCTGTGCCTTTTCTTTGGCGAAAGCAGCGGCACCGCTCAAGCTTTGCAAAATTGAAACGAAGACGTACGTCTTAAAGGAAAGGACAAAATTTCGAGCAGCGAAAGGGCCGGGTTCAAGATCCGATTGGTGGCTGAATTGGAAAAAAGGCCATTTGTGACTACACTGAAGGAAAAGATCAACAATCCATTCAGAACAAAGAAAGCAACAGGAGGTTGTGTAGTCAATGACCCCATCCAAACTGCCTTGCAATTTGGATGGGGCTTGAAATAAGAAGCTTTCCTGCATCTGTTTCAAGCCTGATTGACTAGTGATCTGTCTCAATGACTTTTATAATTATTCTCGGAAAGCCTAATTGTCATCAGATCTTTACATAAAGCGCGAGTCTCTAATGTTGAAAGGTCTCATTTATATAAAAGTCAATGAAACGTAACACTAGCCTGAGTCTTAACTGACTCCGTGATTTGAGAATCAACCTTAAACAAGTTGAAATAGGCACTCTGGAACATTCAGCCTAATTCCGGACTCTGCGGATCTGTATGAAACAGCACTGAGGTCAGGTGCAGTGGGCAGGTCAACAAACCTCTTATAACATTGGCGAAGGCTGATGCTTCACACACTTCTCTGGAAGGCTTTTTCAGCTTCCAAGATGCATTCCTCTTTCGAGGACAAGAATATGGTTTATGTATTAGATGTAGACGGCAGACCTTTAATGCCGACTGAAAGGCATGGCAAAGTGCGTCATCTTCTAAAAGAAAGAAAAGCTAAAGTGGTAAAGAAAAATCCATTTACCATCAAGCTTTTATACGATTCAACCAGATATACACAACCCGTCACTCTTGGAGTGGATGCTGGTTCTAAACAGATTGGTTTGAGTGCTTCAACCAAAGAAAAAGAACTTCTTGCCTGGGATGTCCAGAACAGAACAGATATCACTGAGCTGATCTCGACTAGAAGAGAAGCGCGGCGGGCGAGAAGAAACCGCAAGACAAGATATCGGGCACCAAGATTTAGCAACCGTGTTCGCACCAAACATAAAGGCTGGCTTGCTCCCTCGGTTGAACATAAGATTGGCACTCATCTTCGTTGCATTGAAGAAGTCCAAAAGATTCTTCCTGTAACCAGGATCGTTGTGGAAACAGCCTCTTTTGATACGCAGAAACTGAAGAATCCAGATATTTCTGGAACTGAATACCAAAATGGCGGTCAAAAAGGATTCTGGAATGTTCGTGAGTATGTTTTATTTCGAGACAACCACGAATGCCAGCACTGCCATGGCAAAAAGAAAGATCCAGTCTTAAATGTGCATCACATTGAAAGCCGGAAGACTGGCGGCGACTCGCCTTCCAACCTGATTACACTTTGCGAAACGTGTCATAACGAATACCACAAAAAGATCAAGTCAGGAAAGATCAAAGGTCCAGAAGACTTCAAGCTGCCTAAGCGCGCTCAGCCGTATCGAGATGCAGCCTTCATGGGCATTATGCGCTGGACGCTGCTGGAACGATTAAAACAAGCCAACCCCAATATTGAAGTAGTCAATACTTATGGCTACCTGACCAAGAACAAGCGAATTGAACTAAACCTGGCTAAAGAGCATTACAATGACGCCTATTGCATTGCAGGCAATCTCAATGCAAAGCCATTAGAAACATGCCTGTATCTCAAAAAGATCAGAAGGCATAACCGCCAGATTCATCAATTCAACTTCATCAAAGGGCATAAGCGTAAGAGAAATCAAACTGACCATATGGTTGGCGGCTCCTGCCTTTTTGATCAAGTTAAATTCGAAAGACAGGAATGCTTTATGACTGGACGCAGAAAAAGCGGATATTTTGTTTTGAAAACTTGATCAGGAAAAAAATCCATAGTGCTGCATCTATGAGGAAATTAGTTCTGGTCGAAAGAGCGAATGGATACTTAAAAGAAACGGAGGTTCGGCAATTCCTGGCCACCCAAACTGCTTAGCAGTTCTGGATGGGGTATCCTTGCCTAACATGATGAAAAGTATTTACGATATGAGCTATAAACAGATGGAAGACTGGTGTGAATCCAAAGGATGGAAGAAATTCCGTACCCAGCAGATTTTTGCCTGGTTATATAAAGAGCGCGTCTATGACTTTGATCAGATGACCAACCTCTCCAAGCAGACCCGCGAAGAGCTGAAAAAAGACTTTACCTTTAATCCGCTTCAATTGGTACGCAAGCAGGTCGCCAGCGATGGCACGACCAAGTTTCTGTTCAAGACCGAAGATGGGGCTTTGCTGGAAAGTGTTTTGATGCTTTTTGATTACGGCAATTCAATCTGCGTGTCCAGCCAGGTCGGCTGCAATATGGGCTGCACGTTCTGCGCTTCGGGCCTGACCAAAAAGCAGCGCGATTTATCGAGCGGGGAAATGATGGGCCAGATCATGCATGTCCAGGCTGAACTGGATAAGAAAAATGAACGCTTAAGCCATATCGTCGTGATGGGAACCGGTGAGCCATTCGATAACTATGACAATGTCATGAACTTTTTAGCAACTGCCAACCATGACCGCGGCTTAGCGATTGGTTCGCGCCACATTACGATTTCCACCTCCGGCATTGTGCCGCGCATCAAGCAGTTTGCCGATGGCCATTACCAATACAATCTGGCCATTTCGCTCCATGCCCCCAACGATGAGCTGCGCCGCCAGATCATGCCGATCGATAAAGCCTATCCGCTCGACCAGCTGATGGATGCGGTCGCTTACTATTGCAAAGAAAACAACCGCAAGCTGACGTTTGAATACATCCTGCTCAAAGGGGTCAATGACTCCATCGAACATGCCCGCCAGCTGGCCAGCCTGCTGCGGCCCTATACCTGCTATGTCAATTTGATTCCCTATAACAGCGTAGATGAAAACGGCTACAAGCCGGTTACCCGCGCGGAAGCGATGAAGTTTTACGATGTACTCAAAAAGCAGAATATCGGTGTAACGATCCGCAAGGAACATGGTTCAGATATCGATGCAGCCTGTGGGCAGCTGCGCATTAAAGAGCTGCGCAAGGAAAAAGAAAGCAAGCTGGCCAAAGCCATGCAGCAAGCCCAAGACAAAGCCAGCCATCCAAGCTTTCAAAAAGCCGAACTGGACGGGACAGCCAACGTTTACGATGATGCGTTTGGCCAGGATGAGCTGGATGTTGAAGAAGAGTAAAACGCTTTGAACCCCTCTTTTTCAATTGAATTCCCAAAAAGAGCGGCTTCGATTTTTGATGTGGTAGCAATTTCATGAATCATCAGGCAAAGTAAGAGCAATACCTCAATCAAACCGCCTGGTTTTCTTTACGAAATCTAAGGATGGTTTGTCATCGATACAGCGTGTTTTGAAAGCTGGATGGACCAACCCGGCCGGATTGGTCCACCCAGACCACAGAATGCCGCTAAGAAAGAAGAAAGGAAGCATTATGATTGAAGTCTTTGGAGCGAGTGATGTTGGAAAAACCAGGGAACTGAATGAAGACAGTTTTCTGATCCAGGAAAATGATCATGGGGACCAGCTGCTTTTGGTGTGCGATGGCATCGGGGGTGCGGCCAGCGGCGAAGTGGCCAGCGCCATGGTCTGCCAGATTGCTGCTGAGCTTTTTGAACGTGCCCCCATCTTTACCAAGGATTACCAGGTCGATGAATGGCTGCGCAAAACAATGAACAAAGCCAATGACTCGATTTATGCCAAATCGATGTGGACCCGCAAAAACCGGGGCATGGGGACTACCGTTGCCGGCTGTCTGATCTGTGATCATGGCACCTATATTTTCAATGCCGGCGATTCGCGCGTCTATGCGCTTTACAGTGACGGCTTGATCCAGATGAGCGAAGATCACTCGTATGTGCAAAGCCTGGTCAACGAAAATAAAATCACGGCCAAAGAAGCCCGCAGCCATGAAAAGCGCAGTGCCCTGACCAATGCGATTGGGGTCTGGCGGGCATTTCGACTGGATGTGAATAAAATCAAGTCCAACTACAAAGCCCTGCTGATCTGCTCGGATGGACTGCATGGGTATGTTGCGGAAAATAAAATTGCCCGCGTATTGGAATCCGGCTTGTCGCTCAAACAAAAGACCGGCCTTTTGATTGAGCTGGCAGACCAGGCAGGCGGATTAGACAACTGCACGGTCATCACAAGCGGACCGGGAAAAGATTATGCAGGATAAGATCGCCAATCGATATGCGATCAAACGGCTGATCGGCCAGGGGGGCATGGCCGATGTCTATCTGGCTTATGATGAGATCATGGGCCGGGATGTGGCCATTAAAGTATTGCGTACGAAGCTGGCCAATGATCAGCAGACTTTGGTCCGCTTCATTCGCGAAGCTTCGGCTGCCCGCAAACTCTCGCACCCCAATGTGGTAGAAATTTATGATGTGGGCGAGAGCGGGGATCTGCATTATATTGTCATGGAATATATCAACGGGATGACGCTCAAAGAGCTGATCTCCAGAACTGGTCCCGTTCCAGCCGCGCAGGCAGTTGAGATCATGAAAAAGCTGACGTCAGCGGTCATTGAAGCCCATAGCCGGAATATCATCCACCGTGACATCAAGCCGCAAAACGTGCTGGTCTCGAAAACCGGCGATCTCAAGATCGCTGATTTTGGCATCGCGCTGGCCGCCGATTCGATCACCCTGACCCGTAACAATGCCGTGATGGGCTCCTCCCATTATCTCGCCCCCGAATCAGCAGCCGGTCTGATTCCTGATTTTCGCGTCGACATTTATTCACTGGGCATCGTGTTTTTTGAGCTGCTGACCGGATCGGTTCCGTTTACCGGCCCCAACCCGGCCGCCATTGCCCTCAAACATATGCAGGATCCGTTGCCGCGCATTTCCCCTTACAATAAAACGGTCAGCCATGCTGTAGAAAATGTCGTGATTAAGGCTGCCGCTAAAAATCCCGCTGAACGCTACCAAAGTGCGGCCGAACTTTTGGAAGCCATTGAACACTGCATGGATCCGGACAAACAGGATGTTCCACTTTTGGAGCTGGAAACCAAGTCGCTCCAGCTGCCAACCAAAAACGACGGCTACATCACCGAGATGGACCTGACGCCGACCAACCAAAAACCTCTCAGCCATGTCGATATTGTCCATCATCAATTTCCCCTGAAGCTGGTGATTGCCTCCTCCCTGATCGCCATTTTGGCCTGCGGGGTAGCGGGCTATCTGTTAATCTCGACGGGAATTACCCCCATTGACGGCTGGTTTGGCTGGCACCAGGTTCCGGAAACGGAAGGGCTCCATACGATGGAAGCCATCGATAAGCTCAATCATGCAGGGATCCCGGCCGACATGATTGAAGTCCAGGAAGTGGCCAATGACCAGTATGATCCGGGTTTGGCGACCAGCACCAGCGTGCCGGCTGGCAGCTATATTAAAGAAGGCAATTCGCTCGTGCTCAAGGTTTCCAAAGGGCCGACTTTTTTGGTGGGCGATTATTCCGGCCAGTATCTGGATGATGTCAAGCAGCTTTTTGCAAATGAAGGAGTCAATGTACAGGTTGAAGTGCTCGAACAGGGCAATGCCAATATCAATCCCGGTGTCATCCTCTCCCAGTCCGGCCTGGAACCCGGCCAGCGCATCGATCCTGACAGCCAGCAGACAATTCATTTTGTCGTCTCCACCTATCCGACGATGACAATCGATGAGTCCTATATCGGCATGGATGTCGAACAGGCGAAAGAAGATCTCAACCAGAAAGGCATGGCCGTCAATACAAAAGAAATCTATGGATCCGATACCGTGGTCGACATCGACCCGCCGGTGGGAACGTTATATACCCAAGAAGGGAGCGACAGCGTCATCACGCTGTATTACTGAATCAATAATGGAACAAGGAAGAATTATTAAAGTTATTTCCAATCAATATACAATTTATGCAAATGGCGAGCTGCTTGTCGCCAAGCCGCGCGGCAAGATGCGCAAAGGACAGACGCCGTATGTCGGGGATCTGGTCAACTTTGAGCGCATTGAAGACAGCGTACGCATCGACTCCATTCTGCCAAGAACCAACAAATTATTAAGGCCGACGGTGTGCAACGTCGACCAGGCGTTGATCGTCACCAGCTTGAAAGATCCCGATTTCTCCGAGCACCTGCTCAACCGTCTGATCTTTCTGGTGCTTTTGTGCGACGTGGAGCCGGTTGTCTGCATCACCAAATCGGATCTGGTCAGCCAGGAGGAATTTGAGCAGATTGACCGGATTTTAGACTGGTATCGCAAAGCAGGCTACCGGATTTTCTTCTCGCATCCCGGCTCGGATGATGAACAGCTCAAAGAGCTGTTAGAGGGGAAAATCAGCGTCTTGTGCGGACAGTCCGGTGCGGGCAAAAGCTCCCTTCTCAACCGCTTGGACCCTTCCTTTAAGCTGCATACCCAAGCCATTTCAAAAGCGTTAGGCCGCGGCAAGCACACGACCAGGCATTGCGAACTGCATCCGGTGGCAGGCGGACTGGTGGCGGATACGCCGGGCTTTTCCTCCCTGGATTTTTCCCGGATGGATATTTCCAAGCTCGACAAGCTGCTGCCCGATTTTCGCCAGGCTTTAGAAGAAGGATGCCGGTTTGCGGACTGCATTCATGTGGATGAGCCGGATTGTGTCATTAAAGCCGGCGTGGCCAATGGTGAAATCAACCCTGTTCTTTACGATGATTACGCCCAGCTTCGCAAAGAAGCCAAGAATTGGAAGCAATACTAACGCAAGCATGCACCTTGAAGTCAGGACCAGGCCTCCGGTGCGGCAAGCGTTAGCCAATTCCTCCCAGCCGGTCTGGATTCGTATCCTGTTTTACGTACATTTTCGATTTTTATGGTCAAAAGAGACCTGTTTCGGATTTCCGATCAGGGATTATGAAGATGTGCATCTTTATGAGCCATACTGGTTTTCAAGAGACTTTCGCCGCACGAAAGTCTCTTTTTTTGAAAAAGTAAGTGCTTCATTACGAAATGCGAAGGTTTTCTTCATAATTTGTTCACAATTACGACACAATATGAATAACGATCCGCTGCGGATGGTAAAGTAAGATCTTTCCCGCCTTTTTCCGCACAGATGGAGAGAAGAATAAAGAAACGGCATCGAGTTGGCCGTTGTCAGAAAGGAATATTATGCCCGAACTCATTATCGCCCCTTCCGTTTTATCCATGGACTATACCAAAATGCAGGACCAGCTGCGCGAGGTCGAAAAGTCCGGCGCCAAGTGGATTCACTACGACGTGATGGATGGCCACTTCGTTCCCAACCTGTCTTTTGGTCCGGACATCTTAAAGCAGCTTCGCAAATCGACCGATTTGTTTTTAGACGTTCATCTGATGGTGACCGATCCAGCTTTCTTTGCTCCTGTCTTTGTCAAAGCTGGGGCCGATTCAATCGTCTTCCATACCGAGGCTTTGGACAATGATCCAGCCAAAGTCAAAGCTTTGCTCGATGAGATTCATGCTTTAGGCGTGAAAGCAGGGTTCAGCGTCAAACCCGCTACACCGATTGAACCTTTTTTACCGCTTGTGCAGGATGCGGACCTGGTTTTGATCATGTCGGTCAATCCCGGTTATGGCGGCCAGAGCTTTATGCCTGAAGTCTTAGGCAAAGTCAAAGCGTTAGACGAAGCCAGAAAAGAACTTAACCCAGACTGCCGTATTGAAATCGATGGCGGTATCAATGGCCAAACCGCCAAAGAAGCGAAAGCCGCTGGTGTGGATACGCTGGTTGCAGGCAGCTATGTCTTCAAGGATGATATTCCAGCCAAGGTGGCTACGCTTTGTTAAGACAACACGATACGGCAGTTTTGGTCAGCCCCATCGCCCACGATCTTCCTGATTGGAAAAATGTCGACTGGATCGGCATTGATCTAGGCTACAAAAAAATTTTAGAAGCTGGCCAATCCTGCCTGTTTGCGATCGGTGATTTTGACAGCGGCCAGCTGGATGACCATCTGCCTTTTAAGCTCTTTCGCCACCCGGTGGCCAAAGATGAAACAGACTCGCAATTAGCCATCGCCAAAGCCAGCGAAATGGGCTATGAGCACATCATTTTGTGGGGTGCTTTAGAGGGCCGGCTGGATCATACCCTGGCCAATCTGCGCTGCATCGCCTGGATGTATCCAACGGTTGTCTGCATGGATACAAAGCAGAAAGTCCAAATCCTGCTTGCGGGCAGCTATGCGATCAAACGCGGGTATAAACATGTCTCCTTTTTTGCGCTCGAACCCTCCGTGATTTCACTGATCGGTTTTGAGTATCCTCTGGACCATGCCCGCATCGACCAAAAGGATTTCTATACCTGCTCAAATGCGATTTCAAATGAATCGGCGATCGTCGAACTTGAAGAAGGGAGGGTGATCTGTGTCGAATCCAATTACCAATAATCCTGAACTTGAAAATTCTTCCGGTTCCGCGCCCCGTATTGAGGCTTTTGAGTATTTTGGCGGCTGGATTCTGGCCATCGGGCTCTTTGTTTTTGGCATTGTCTGCCTGGTGATGCCCACCGCCTTTTTCTCGCTGTTCATGAATATCGCGGTGGGGGCGCTGCTGATTTACGGCTGCTTTTCCCTCATCCGCTATTTTTATCAGGGACGCATTTCAAGGTCTGATCTGGTCAACGGGCTTTTAGCCCTGATTTTTGCAGCTTTATTGATGTTTAATGATCAGCTTCCAGAGTGGATTATCCGAACCTGCTTTGGCTGGTACTGCTTTTTTGTCTTTATCGCTGTTCTGGTCCAGCTGCTCATCCACCGCTATAACCACGTCAGGATCCAGACCTCCAGCGTATTGTTCTGCATCAGTTATGGCGTTTTGTTTGTGGTGCTGATGTTCACCGACATTGTGGATTCCATCATGCTGTTTCGTTTGTTTGGCGTGTATTTTATCCTGCTTTCGATTCGGCTGATGCTCAACCAGATTGATATCTACTCATCGACCTACCGCTGGAAACGCGGATTATATGTTTCGCTCCCGCTGGTTTTGGGCACGCTGCTTCCAGATATCGCTTTGCGGCAGATCAATGAAAAGATCCGCACCGGCCGGGATTATGGAATGAAAAGCGTCAAGCGGGATGTTCCTGCAAAGTTGAAGTGCATCGTCCATATTGGGGCCCAGGGCTTTCAGAAAGTCGGCCACTTTACCTTCTCATGGAAGGGAATTGTGTACTCCTATGGCAATTATGATAAAAACAGCGAACGTTTCTTTTCAATGTTTGGGGATGGTGTCTATTTTACTGTTCCAGAAGCGCTCTATTTTCCCAACCTGGTGAAGTATGAGCACAATACGCTATTTGAATACACCATTCAAACCACACCCGAACAGGATGAGCGCATTGAACAGATGCTTGAAGAGCTGAAAAACAATTCGATCCGCTGGTATAACGACTTGGAAAAGAAGGGGACTGCTTCAAAGCTTGGAGATCTGGAAAGCGATTATCCATGCCGGCTGCATTACCGGACGGGGGCCAAGTTTTATAAAATCAAAAAAGGCATGTTCAAGACCTATTGGGTGGTCGGCGACAACTGCGTATTGTTTTCGGACGTGATTTTAGGAAGCATTGGCGCCGATGTCTTATCCCTTCGTGGGATCATCACGCCTGGCTCCTATTTTGATTACCTTGAACAGGAATATGTCAAAGAAAACTCCCCGATCATCGAGCGAAGAGTGCATTCCTTTGCGGCCAGCCAGATGTCTGATGGCATCTGATGGCTGCTTTTTTGTATTCAGGGTTTTTGTTTTGGAGCAGCTGCTTGGCAGTTTGAAAGACAACAGCAGTCGGGCTGGCTGCTTGGCCGGTTTCTCAGTGAATGCCGCGTGCTTGAAGGGCAAACAACAGATTTATAATAAGCTAATGTTGCTAAAATTTATTTCGGCAAGGTATAAAAAAAGCCGCCGATGGCAGCTTGTGAGGGATCTTAGATAGCTCCCTGTTTTTTCAGTGTTCTCAGAGTTCTGGCAGCCACTCTAACCTGTTTTGGCTTGCCGTCTACCATGATCGTAGCTTTCTGCAGGTTTACGTTCCATTTACGGCGGGAAGCTCTCATGGAGTGAGAACGTTTGTTTCCGGACATAGGTCCTTTACCAGAGATCGCACATTTTCTAGACATCGATGTATCCCTCCTTCTCCATTTACGGCGTCTGTTCACAGTCGCTTTGACATATTAGCACTCATTCCGTTCATTTTCAATATTCACCGTCATTTGACGATAGAAAATTGAAAAAACTGAACGGAAAAGACGAAATCGACCAACAGCACTCATTATTCTACCAAAAACATGGCCCAATGGCGATTAAAGAGGCAAATCTGGCTTAGCAATCGTAAAAAAGAAACCAAATTCAGCCACGCCGCAAAGGAAAGGGGATTCAAGAAAGAAAAAAGAAGATATTCGCCCAAGGGCGGCTTCAAAAAGGTCAAGCGCAGCCCGTTCGAATGGAAGACAAACGGGACTGCCCAAAAAAGCAGGCCTTGGCCTGGGCTTGAAAGGATGTCTTTGAAGCTTTTGGTAAGGCATCTAAGAAATGCCTGTCAATATGCTATAATCGTCTCGGTTTAGAAGAAAGGTGATCTTTGCATGAATACTGAAATCGGTATGACGATGTCCGATGCGCTTCTCATCTTTGGAATGGGATTTTTAACGCTGGCCTTGATGCTGGCGTGCATGCCGCGTTTGATTCGTTATCTGCATAAATTAAAGTTTGGCCAGACTGAACGGGAAGAAGGACTGGCCTCCCACAAGAAGAAAACGGGAACGCCGACCATGGGCGGCCTGGCATTCATCTTCTGTCCGTTTTTGATCTATCTGGCAATGGGCTGGCTGCTGCCTGGCGCATGGAACAAGACAACGATTGTTTTATGGGCAGCCTATGTCGGATATGGCTTGATCGGCTTTTGGGATGACTACCTCATCGTTGTCCAGCATTCCAATATCGGCCTGAAGCCGATCTTGAAATTTGGCCTGCAGGCCGTTTTAGCCGTTCTATTGACCCTGGTTTATCTCAATGGAGATCCGGCAACTGTGCTGCTGCCCGGCCACAATGTCTGGACGGTTCCGGTGTGGTTGTTTATCCTGCTTTGCTTCTTCTTGTTTACAGGATCGAGCAATGCCGTCAATTTGAGTGATGGCGTTGACGGGCTTTGCGCAGGACTGAGCATTATCGCTTTGGTACCGTTTGTCTTTGCGATGTTCTGGGAAGGCAAAGTCAGCAGCGCTGCGATTTTAATCCTGGTGATCTTTGCTTTGATCGGTTATTTGAAGTTTAACCTGCACCCCGCAAAAGTCTTCATGGGCGATACGGGGTCGCTGGCTTTAGGCGGCCTGCTGGCTGCAGCGGCGATGATGTCTCATTTAGAGCTGTTGCTGATTGTGGCTGGAGCGGTTTTCATTGCCGAAACGCTCTCCGACATTATCCAGGTTGCTTACTATAAAAAGACCCATAAGCGTATCTTCTTAATGGCACCGCTCCACCACCACTATGAAAAGAAAGGCTGGTCGGAGATGAAAGTCTGCGCTGTTTTCTGGAGCTGGCAGGCTGCCTTTGCCTTACTGGCAATCGTTCTGGCCTGGTTTTCGATTTAAGCTTTCAATCCAAAAGGATTGGATACAATTTTTGACGACTTTCCGCCGCTTGATGCAAACTGCATGGAAGCGGCGTTTTTTTTGCCCTGAAAAAGCCCTGATTTGACGAATAGAGACAGAAGGTAGAAAATCCAGATGAAAAAACTCCCCCAAAGAAAAGACAAAACGATAGAACAAGGAGAAAAACATGAAAGACGTTCTCGTCATTGGAGCAGCCAGATCTGGAATTGCGGCTGCCAAACTGCTTCATAAACATGGCTATTCGGTTGTTTTAACCGACATGAAAGAAATTGCCCCGAAAGAAGAGCTCGAAGCGATGGGAATCCGTGTTTACGACAACGGCCATCCTGACTTTTTAAAGGATAAAGAATATGAATTTATCGTCAAGAATCCCGGTATCCCGTATCGAGCGCCGCTGGTGGCTTATTTTCGAGAAAAAGGCGTACCGATCTATACTGAAATCGAAACAGCCAGTTGGTTTGCCCCTGGTTTTCAATATGGAGCCGTAACCGGAACCGATGGCAAGACGACCATTACGACGCTGCTTCATGAAATGTTAAAAGCCAAAGACCCAAGAGCCCAGGCAGCGGGCAATATCGGCCTTCCACTTTCCGAAGTGGTCAATGAAATGGAAGGCAGCGATATTCCCGTTGCTTTGGAACTGAGCAACTTCCAGCTGCTTGGCATTGAAAAATTCCGCCCGCATATCAGCGTCGTGTCCAACTTGGCCCCTGACCACCTGGACTACATGGATTCCTTGGAAGAGTACTACCAATCCAAATTCCGGATTTACGAAAACACCACACCGGAAGATTTCTTCATCCGCAACCTCGATGATCCCAATGTGATGCACTATGCCCAGAATCTCCCCTGCCAGGTCATTGATTTTTCTTTGAGTGATCCCAAAGCCAATTTAAAAGTGGTGGACGGCAGCGTGTATCTGGATGATCTGCGCTTGTTTGATGTCAAAGATCTCAAGCTGGTCGGCTCGTTTAACCTGGCCAATGCGATGATGGCAGCAGCCATGGCTTATCATCTTGGTGTCGATCAGCCCATCATTGAAAAAGTGATCCAGGAGTTTAAAGGCGTAGAGCACCGCATCGAATATGTTGATACCTTCAACGATATCCGTATTTACAACGACTCCAAAGCGACCAATACCCATTCTGCTGAAGCGGCCTTATCCAGCTTTGATGGCGGGATCAGACTGCTTGCCGGCGGGAAAGATAAGGGAATCGATTATTCGGTTTTGAAACAATATGATGACCGGATTGCCAAATGTTACAGCTTCGGCCAGATCCAGGATGTCTTCAAGGAGATCTTTGGCCATACCCAGACTTGTGACACGATGGAAAAGGCGCTGGATGCAGCCTTGGACGAAGCCAGACCTGGCGAAGTGATTCTGCTTTGTCCAGCAACTTCTTCTTTTGACCAGTTTAAAAACTACGAAGTGCGCGGCGAGATCTTTAAAGATCTTGTTCACGACCGTTTAGCCAAACTGAAAAGCCACTGAACCAGGCAGCCTCAGATGGAAAACGATAAGGCAGGGCAATACGCTCTGTCTTTTTGCTTGGGCTGGCCTTTTGAAACGGCAGATACAGATCCATCAGGAAAAACTGACCAAATGGATAAACTAAATGACTACCCATATTTGATTCTGTTCTGTTGTCATGATGGACTGTTTTAAAAGGATATTGGCCTCAACCTATAAAAATACGATTATTTGAAATGTAAATCCCGAAAAAATGCGGCACTTTTCTGTTACATTATGCGAATAAACATCCAAATTACGTTTTTTCAGATGGATTGGTCATTTTCGAGACTAACAGCCCCTATGAAACGTTTTCAGCCATATTCGTGAATTTGTCTAAAACACAGGATTTGCGATTTTGTATACGTTCTGATCCTTGCAAGACCATTGGATTATTTCTGATGGAAGCGGCTTCGAAAGGCAGAAGGCAAAAAATCTGTCTCAAGTAACTTTATATGAATTACAAGGCTTTAAATAAGGGATTGAATGCGATTTCTAAAAACGATAAGATGGACGTATTAAAAAACAGATTGACCAGAGTCTGTAAATTTGATGTAGGAGAAATCACATGACGAACGTTGTTTTGAAGACAGATGCAATACGGTCTGTCCATTATGATGGAATGGAAATCTCGCTGAACATTAAATGTGAAGGTTTATCCATGCAGGCCAGCCTGAGAAAGCTCCAAGAGTCTACCGATCAGCTGCTGGCCGGATTCCAGAGTGCCGCGATTGATCCCGCTTCTTTTTCAATCGAAGTTCTGGAGTCTTCTTCTTCGGACGCAGATCAGAAACAGAAAGCTTTGATCTCCCTGGCGACCAGAGGACCAGCAAATCTCGAGGATCTGCATACCATCTGGCAGGTCGCCGCGCAGATGCCTTTTGCGATTGAGATGAAAATCCGCTACTTCCTGCAGGATGAGGATGATTATTATGGCCAGCTTTTGCAGGAAGCCCTGCTCAAGGCCAAAAGCCAGGCTGAAGATCTGAGTGCGATTTTTGGCGGAGACCTGCCGCATTGCGCCGATCTCAAGTCGGAAAAGCTCAAAGACTTGTCGAAAGACTGCGGCCTGCTTCAAGCCTGCAAACCGATGGAATACCCCGAAGGCACCGTTCCTTCTTTGCTCGACCACCTGCAGATTCCATTGGTGACTTTACGCACGCATCTGGAAACAGCCTGGTCATTTTAGATGGGGCTTTGAAAAGCAGAATATCGAATCTTTGGGCAGCTTTGGCTGCCTTTTTTGCGGCGCATTTGAGCGATCAGGCAATAAGCTGTCTTGTTGCACCCAGAGCAAGGCAAGCAAGAGGGAAATGAAAACAGGTGAAAAACAAAAACGCCTTCATCCAGAAGGCAGGTTTCTGGATGAAGGCGGATAGAGGTTTGATGGAAGGGCCAATTTTACAAAGTCAGGCCAACTTTGCGATAGACTTTCGCCACTTTCTTGTTTGCAACTTTGCTGGCGCGTTCGGCGCCTTCTTTTAAGACTTGATCAATGACTTTGCTGTCCATGATTTCTTTGTAGCGCTTTTGAAGATCAGTTAAGAAATCAAAGACAACATCACCGGTTTCCTTTTTCAGGTCTCCATAGCCTTTGCCCTGGTAGCGTTCAACAATCGATTCGATCGATTCACCAGTTAAAGCCGAAAGGATGGTAATCAGATTGGCCAGACCAGGCTGGTTTTCGGGATCATATTGAATAATGCCAAGCGAATCAGTTACAGCCCCTTTGATTTTATTGCGGGCCTGGGCAGGATCTTCCAGCAGTTCGATGCAGCCTTTCGGGCTGGATTCGGACTTGGACATCTTTTTGGTTGGATTTTGCAAATCGTAGATCTTGGCGCCGACTTTGGTGACCAGCGGTTCAGGCAGCTTGAAGGTTTCAGAATAGCGCTTGTTAAAGCGGTCAGCTAAATCACGGGTCAGTTCAACATGCTGCTTTTGGTCGATGCCAACGGGAACGTAGTCTGGATCATAAAGCAGGATATCAGCAGCCATCAGGGGCGGATAGGTAAACAGGCCAGCCGTGATGCCCGTTTCCTGTTTGGCCATTTTATCTTTAAACTGGGTCATGCGCTGCAGTTCGCCATAGCCGGACAGACAGGTCATAATCCAGCCAAGCTGGGCATGAGCTGGCACATCGCTTTGTAAAAAGATGGTGCATCGTTCTGGATCCAGGCCGGCAGCCAGATATAAAGCGATTAAATCTTTGGTGTTTTTTCTCAGATCCGCTGCTTTGATGGGGACAGTCAGGGCATGCTCATTGGCAATGAAGATAAACATCTCATACTCATCCTGGTATTTGACGAATTCACGAATCGCACCAATATAATTGCCTAAAGTCAGGCGCCCAGTTGGTTTGATTCCACTCAGCATAGTTTTCATACTCAAAACTCCTTTACAAACAAAATGGCTGTTCGATCAAGCCATATCAAAAGAAAAGCCATTCAACAAGACGATCGATCGTTCTGTTAGAAAAACTCTATTCTCTTTAGCCAGAATTTTGAATTCAGAACGCCTGAAAATGCAAGGACAGACCCAAAAAGAGGTTTAAAGAAAGCAGGATTTGTTTGACCCTGGCCAGATTTTGCCCACATGCCTTGCCAGAACGAAACAAAATCTTGGCTCGAGCTGAATTTATTGTATCCAGGATCGCTTAAAGCTGGAGTAAAAAATGCGGTCAATCCAGCGGCCATCCGTTTTCAAGATTTGATCTTCCAGATTGTAAAACGAAAAGGCCGATAGATTGAAAGCAAGAAGAAAAGCCAATCAATAGAATCCTGGAATCCATGCCGGTCATGGAAGAGAGGATGACATACAATAGGAAAGAATGATCTGACCATGCAGAACTGGATTTTTTCTTGCCTTTGTGGACGGAGGCCCCCGGGCAACAAAAAAGGAAGGCCGAGCATGAATTCAGGTCACAAACGAAGCTGGAATTGAATGGAAAACGACAGAAAACGACATGGGAAGTGGAAACGAAAGCCCCACAACATCCTGAATGTCTTGAAAGAAAAAGGAAGCAGAGATGCACTGGTTCGGTCTTTTGCTTTTCAATTCCAACCAGCAAGAGGACAAACGATGATTAGACTACTTACGATTCCGGGCTGTTCAAGGACCCGGTCGGTCAAACAATTCGCAAATGAAATGGAAGTCGGCCTGCTAGAAGACAATTTGTATAAGTTTTTACTGGATGATAAGCCAAATGCCGGCCTGATTGACGGAATTGCGGAATATTATGGGATCGATGCGGAAATGCTGATCCAAAGCCCGTCAATGGTCAGCAGGCCCTTTCTTATTGTTTCAAACGTGCTAACAGACAAAGAAGTCGAATTTTTGATTGCGCTTTCGCAAAAAGAGTACATGGATTCGTGTCAGCGAAAGTGTTCCAAACGTTCTGTCTGCAAAGCCAAACAACACAAAATTGATGGTCTAGCTGTGAATTCTGTGGCAGAAACTCCGGAAAATAATTCAAAAATGGAACAGTTTTCAATAGAACCGCCCACAAACCTGCCGGAGTTTCGGGGGATTGTTCCTTTCAAAAATTTTTGGGGTAGAATGGTTGCATATGAGAAAAATATAAGGAGGAAACGCATGGAAAAGAAATTCGTTTATCTTTTCAATGAAGGCAATGCTGATATGCGTGAACTGCTCGGCGGTAAAGGTGCAAACCTTGCCGAAATGAGCAAACTCGGTATGCCCGTGCCTAACGGTTTTACAATCACGACTGAAGCTTGCAACAAGTATTATGACGATGGTGAGAAGATCTCTGAAGATGTTCAGAAACAGATCTATGAATACCTCGACATTCTTGAAAAAGAAACTGGCAAAAAGTTTGGAGATCCTGAAAATCCGCTGTTAGTATCCGTACGTTCTGGTGCCAGAGCATCGATGCCTGGCATGATGGACACCATTTTGAACCTTGGAGTCAGTGATGATGTTGCCGCAGCTATGGCGGAAAAATCCGGCAACCCACGATTTGTTTACGATTCTTACAGACGTTTTATTCAGATGTTCTCTGACGTTGTAAAAGGACTTTCCAAAAAGCGTTTCGAAGAAATTATCGACGAACTCAAAGCCGAAAAAGGAATTAAAGATGACCTCGACCTTGACGCAGAAGACATGAAGGTTCTCGTCAAGAAATTTAAAGAATTCTACAAGCAGGAACTGGGTGAAGAGTTCCCATCCGATCCAAAAGACCAGATGATGGAAGCGATCGAAGCCGTATTCCGTTCCTGGAACAATGAACGTGCCATCTTCTATCGCCAGCAAAATGATATCCCATCCGACTGGGGTACAGCGGTAAATGTCCAGATGATGGTATTTGGAAACATGGGTAATGACTGTGGTACTGGTGTTGCCTTTACACGTAACCCAGCCACTGGTGAAAACACTCTGTATGGTGAGTTCTTGATGAACGCACAGGGTGAAGACGTTGTTGCCGGTGTTCGTACACCAAACAAAATCAGCCAGCTCAAAGAAATCGCTCCTCAAGCTTACGAACAATTCGTAAAAATCTGCGATACTCTCGAACATCATTATAAAAACATGCAGGACATGGAGTTCACCATTGAAAACGGCCGCTTGTACATGCTGCAGACCCGCAATGGTAAACGGACAGCCCAGGCTGCCTTGAAAGTTGCCTGCGATATGGTGGATGAAGGCCTCATCAATACAGACGAAGCTCTGCTCATGGTTGAACCTCAGCAGCTTGATTCCTTGCTGCACCCCATGTTTGATGCAGAGGATTTGAAAGCCGCTGAAGTGATCACCACCGCCCTGCCAGCTTCTCCAGGTGCTGCCTGCGGCCAGGTTGTCTTCTCTGCTGAAGAAGCGATCGAAGAACATAATAATGGTAAAAAAGTTGTCCTGGTTCGTCTGGAAACTTCTCCAGAAGATATCCAGGGTATGGCTGCTGCGGAAGGTATCCTCACTGTACGTGGTGGTATGACTTCTCACGCTGCTGTTGTTGCCCGTGGTATGGGTGAGTGCTGCGTATCCGGTGCCGGCGATATTACAATCGACGAAGAAAAAGGCGAATTCACAGTCAATGGCAAAACATTCAAACGCGGTGACTGGATCTCCTTAGATGGTTCTACCGGTAATGTGTATGGCCAGGCTGTTAAAACCGTTCCAGCTGAAATCTCCGGTGATTTCGAACGCTTCATGAAGTGGGCTGACGATCGCCGCCGGCTGCAGGTTCGCACCAACGCCGATACCCCAAGAGATGCAGCCCAGGCTGTACAGTTTGGTGCTGAAGGGATCGGACTTGTTCGTACTGAACACATGTTCTTTGATGGCGACAAGATCAAAGCAATCCGTGAAATGATCGTGGCCAAAACACCAGAACAGATGGAAGCTGCTTTGGCCAAACTCGAACCCCTCCAGCAGAAAGACTTCGAAGGCATCTACGAAGCCATGGAAGGCCGTCCAGTGACGATCCGTTACCTGGATCCACCTCTGCATGAATTCCTGCCTCATAAACCAGAAGAAGTCGCTGAACTCGCTGCTGAAATGGGTATGGAAGCAGAAGAACTGCAGGCTGTTGTTGACTCCTTGCACGAAGTCAACCCAATGATGGGACACCGTGGAAGCCGTCTTGACGTCTCCAATCCTGGTATTGCCAGAATGCAGACGGAAGCGATCATCCGCGCTGCATTGAATGTCAATAAAGCCCATCCAGACTGGAACCTTGAACCAGAAATCATGCTGCCATTAATCGGCGATCTCAAAGAGCTGAAATACGTCAAGAAGATCGTGGACGAAACAGCCAAGAAGATTCTTGCTGAAGAAGGCTCCGACATGAAATACCATGTTGGTACCATGATCGAAGTGCCGCGTGCAGCTCTGAAAGCCGGCGAACTGGCAGAAGAAGCAGAATTCTTCTCCTTCGGTACCAATGACTTAACCCAGCTGACGTTCGGCTTCTCTCGTGACGATGCTGGAAACTTCCTGCCAAAATACTATGAAGCCAAGATCTATGACCAGGATCCATTTGCCAGACTCGACCAGACTGGTGTTGGTGAACTGATTAAGATCGCTGCCCAGCGCGGTCGGGCTACCCGTCCTGATATCCACCTTGGAGTGTGCGGCGAGCATGGCGGCGATCCAAACTCCATCGAATTTGTAGACGGAATTGGCCTGGACTATGTTTCCTGCTCCCCATACCGTGTACCAATCGCAAGACTTGCCGCTGCCCAGGCTGCAATCAAGCATTCGAAATAAGCGGATCTTCATTTCCCCTTGATGCTTTGAGCACCTGCCAGATCTCGATTGGCACAAAATCAATCCAAGCTAAAACTTCAAGCCTTTACGCAAAAGGAATTTCATTCCTGAAGCGTAAAGGCTTTTTTGCGCGGATGGGCAAGGAATTCTCTCGTGGCTAGAATGATATTCTAATTCTTGTTAACAGGAAGCGTGGGTCCCGGTACGACAGTATTAGAACGATATTCTAATTATGGTTAAAGGAGAGAACGGGTCATGAAGAAGGTTATTTATTACTTTACAGGAACAGGAAACAGTATGCGGGCGGCAATCAAGATCGCCAAACGGCTTCAAGATACCTGCATTGTTTCGATGCGAAGCAATCCAGAAGAAGTACCGGCAGCAGACTGTGAGGTGATCGGTTTTGTTTTTCCCATTTACCGCTGGACCATGCCAGAGCCGGCAGTGCGCTTTGTTGAAAAACTTCAGATCAATCCAAAAGCCTATATCTTTGCGGTAGCGATGCCAAGCTTTATTCTGGGAGATGGATGTGAACGACTAGAACGGATTTTAGAGACAAAAGGTGCAAAACTTTCGTATGGAGCGAAGGTAAACAGCGTAGCGAATTATGTATTGGTCTATCCACCGATGCCTTTGCCAAAATATGCCGTTCCCAAAGCGGAAAAGAAACTGGACCAAATTGCCCAGCAGATCGCATTTCGAAAAACGCGTGCGTATCCCAAAGAAAACAAGTTCATCCCCAAGCTGCACCAAAAGGTAATGGAACCCTATGAAAAACTCCAGAAGGATGCCGATCTGCCGTTTACGATCTCAAAGAACTGTATTCACTGCGGGATCTGCGCCAGGGTTTGCCCCGTAAACAATATTTCCATCGTGGATGGAAAGCCGGTTTTCCATCACAAATGCGCGCAGTGCATGGCCTGCGTTTCCTTCTGCCCGCAAAGAGCCATTGGATATGATTTGAAACAAGAAGACATTGCCGATCAAATCAAAGAATTCAAAAAAGTACCCATCGCGAAAATGATGGGACTGCCAGCAGGACGAAAGCGATACCATAATCCATATATTACCGCTGCCGATATAGCACAAAATGAGAGGAAGGTTGATCAATGAATAAAAAAGCAAAAGTAGAAAACCATAAAGATAAAAATCATAAAGATAAAGGAACAGAGAATAAAACGAAAGAAGCCATTCTTGATTCGGCTTTGAAGATTTTTTTAGCCAAAGGCTATGAAGGAACTTCAGTTTGGATGATTTTAGAGGACGCAGGGGTCGTAACGGGCAGCTTTTACCACTTTTTCAAATCCAAGGAAGATGTATTCAAGAATGTGGTAGAACGATTTCTCATTCAGTACCAGAAACAGTTTGCGGCGATTGCCGCTGACAATACCCATTCTCTAATCGAGCGGCTGGACTTGTTCATGGATGCCATTGAATGGAATGCAAACCGGTATTTTGATCAGCTGCAGGCAGACCAGCTCCATTGGACCATTCAATATGCCCTTCATAAACGAACTTTACAGGCGCTAGTGTTTCGTCTCAATGACATTTTGAATAATCGAATCTTCGATTTTCCCTTAGATCCTGAAGGTTTTAAGCTATTTCGAAAACTTATTTTATAAAGAACATACATTTTTGGAATCAGACAAAAATTGTCTGAATAAGGTTATATCTTCTCCCTGATTTTGGTATTATTGATGCTTAAGTTAGAAGGAGAAAAGTCGATCATTTTTCGATTGATTAAGAAAATATAAATGATATGGGACTGTAAAGCTGATTTTAGAGATTTAAGTCCCTGCAAAAAGTCTTATAAACGAAAAAAAGTCCCACAGTTGGAGCTGCGGGACTTTCTATGATGAATCAAATTAAATTTGATACACCCCAAAGCAATCTGGATTGTATCAGGTTTTCGTTGGTTTTTCATCTAAAATCGACTCATTTAGTGAAACATGGGAAGAAAACCACAATACATCGTTAATTTAACTGCATCAGAGCGAAAAAAATTGCTTCAAATTTCTAAGGACCCTGATACTTCTTGGACTGTGAGATTTCGCGCGAATGTTCTTATTGAGGCGGATAACGCCGTCCAGCCTGTTCTAAACCAAAAACAGATTGCCATCCGTGCTGGAACAACTCCTGCGACTGTATCGAACATTATTCGTAAATTCGGATCAGAAGGCCTTGAAGCCGTTCTGAAGCTTAAGAGATCGCCAAACTCCGACCGCGCTAAGAAAAAGACGGACGGAAGAACTGAGGCGGTTATTATAGCCAAAGCGTGCTCAGCTGCACCCGATGGCCGAGTACGCTGGACGATTAATCTGCTTAAGGAGGAATG